>JBBRHC010000049.1:0-15631 GCA_038223295.1 Opitutales bacterium | reverse complement strand
CCGGGTCTCGGCGGCCAACAACGCGTCGTAGTTCTCCGCCGCGAACAGATCGTGCGCGCACCCCGCCGGACAGGCGATGCCGGCATGCCGCCCCGCGCCGCACTCGGCGCTCGAAATGTCCCGACCCAACGCCGGACAGGCGCGCAGTTTATTTTTTTTGCCCATGGTATTTTGCCCCAGAAAAGCAGCCGCCGCCACCCGGCGAAACTTTTTTCCCGCCCGAGCGGGCAATGATTTTTCTCCCGCCGCCCCGCGCGTCCCGCCGGTGAACGAAGGGGTATCCTGCCCCTTTCGTTCACGATTCCAATGGGCGGGCGCGCCCAGGCCACTTTCGACCTGGCGGTGACGATGACGGCGAGCGATCGGGCGGCGCCGACCGTGCTGATCTCATCTGCGGGCACTGAGGATCGGGCGGACCCGCGCGGAACGGCGGGGTGCGGCGACCCCGCCCTACACCTGGGCCTCGCGCCCGGCTCGCCTGTTCACCAAGAAGCGGTGGCTCTTTCGCGCGAATTCAGGAGTGCTGTCTTTGCGCCTCGCCACGCCGTCTTGCCGTCCGGCTTGACGACTCTGCTAGATTGAGCGCCATTCGTTCTTGTCATGCGCCTGCTCCCACCACTCCAGCCCGCTCTCGCCGCCCTGCTCGCGGCCTGTGTGCTGCTGCTTGGCTGGGCCGCTTACTCGCCCGCGCTGCACCAGACCTTGCACAACGACGGGCACGGATCCTGTGCGGCGAACGCGACCGATTCGCATCACGCGACCGCGCCTGAAGACGCCGACGCCCCGGACCACTCCTGCGCGGTCACCCTGTTTGCTGCCGGCTGCGATGCCCCGTCGGCGCCCCTTTTTCTGTCCGAGCCCGCGCTGAACGCCATTCGCGTCGCGCATTTCACCGAGTTCATGCTCGCCCGGACCCTGCGCGGTCCGGCCCGAGTCTGCGGCCCCCCGGCCTCGGTCTGAGGCAGCGCGGACCTCCGGGGTCCGCACCGACGGTTTTACCGCCCTCCCATCCTATCGGCACTCCGCGTGCCGTGGCGTTACACCCGTCCCAGGCAGACTTAAAGGTCTGCGCTGCCTAGCCACTCGAACATCGCCTCCGGACCCGCCGTGCCCGCGCGCACGAGCCCGCCCCGGGGATCGTTTCCTCCCCCACCGCCATTCCGGGCCACGTCCCCGGCCAACTCCGCCCCGCCTGTCTGCGTTTTTTTTCCCGTGCGCTCTCTCTTTTACCCTTCCGCGCGTCCCGCCGCCTTTACGCTCATCGAGCTGCTCACCGTGCTCGCGATCATCGGCATTCTCGCCGCCATCGTTATCCCGGTGACGGGCTCCGTGCGCGCCTCCGCCAAACAGGCGCAGTGCGTCTCCAACCTCCGCCAGCTCGGCCTCGCCCTCGCGACCTACGCCGAGCAGCACCGGGGCGCCTTCCCCGAGACCACCCACGGCGCGCTCGGCAACCTCGAGCAGATCTCCTGGATTTACACCTTGCTGCCCTTCGTCGGCAACGCCGAGGAGGTCCGTCTCTGCCCGCTCGACCCGAAGCGCGATGCCCGCCGGAACCTGCGCCTCTCCAGCTATGTGCTCAACGACTACCTCGACGCCAAGACCTACTTCGACCCCTTCGGCCGGCCCAGCGGCACCGTGCCCCGCTTCTCCACCCTGCGCGAACCCGCCCGCACCCACACCATCTTCATCGGGGCCGACGACCTGCCGCTGAGCGTCGCCAGCGACCACATCCACGCCCGCGAATGGCCGGGCAACTGGTCCCAGCTCCACGCCGACATCGCCCCCGACCGCTTCCGCGGCGGCTCGCGCTCCGCCGACCGCCAGAATGGCCGCGCCGCCTACCTCTTCGCCGACGCCCACGTCGCCACCATCGCCGCCGCCGAGATCAAGCGCCGCGTCGATGCCGGCGAGGATATCGCCCTCCCGCGCTGAGCCCGGCTCCCCCTCGCCGCCCCTCGCCCCTCGCCGCTCGCCCTTCGCCCCACTCCCATGCATCTCCTCCGTCTTTTTCTGGTCATGCCGGCCCTCGTCGGCTCCGGCCTCGTCGCCCGCGCCCAGGTTTATCTCACCTCCGGCCACATCGATCTCAACGTCGGTTACGCCGCACCCGCCGCCGCGTTTGGTCTCTACGCCCACCATACCCCGCCCGGCGCTTCCGGCCCGGTGGACGAACCCATCGACCACGCCGCCTTTTTTGTCGCCGACACCGGAGGCAAGTTTCCCACCGCCGGCGGCCTCCTGCCCTTCCTCGGCCAACTTGGACAACCCGTCTGGCTGATCCCGCAAAACAGCCCGCCCGCCACCATCCCGTGGGTCGGTTTCGGCGGCTACGGCATCGGCGGCGCGGAGGGCCGGGCGGCCCAAGATCTCTCCGTTTTCGACCCCCTGCCCGCCCTCACCGGCAGCGCCACCATCCCCGCCGTGAAAATCACTTTCCTCGGCTTCTCCGGCCCCGCCGGGGCGGACTTCGCGCTCTGGCAAACCGGCCCCACCGGCGCGCCCGCCCTCTTTTTTAGCAACCGCCCCGGCACCACCGCGCCCCAGTCCTTCGGCCTGCGCGAGGGTCAGCATGTTCACTTCAACTGGGGCTTCAGCCAGCCGGGCTTCTACCGCGTGCGCCTGCGCCTCGAGGGCAATATCGGCGGCATGCCCGCGCCGAGCCGCGACTTCGCGGTCGATTTCGCCATCAGCGTGCTGCCGCTCTACGAGCAATGGCGACGCGCCGCCGACCGCTTCACCGCCGTCGAACGTGCCGCCGCCGCCATCGGTGGCAAACTCGCCGACCCCGACCGTGACGGCCTGCCCAACCTCCTCGAATACGCCCTCGGCGGCGAACCCCGCCTCCCCGACCCCGCCTTCGCGCCGACGCTGGTGCCCGCCGCCGCCACGCCGACCCTGCGTTTTCAACGCGTGGCCGACCCGCTGCTCACCTACGCGGTCGAGGCATCGGTCGATCTCGTCGCTTGGACCGAGCTCTGGCGCAGCACCGGCGCGGCCAATCTCAACGGCCCGGTCGAGGTCGCCGACCCCGCACCGCTCTCCCCCGCCGCTCCCCGGCGTTTCCTGCGCCTGCGCGTCTCCTTCGGCGACTAATTCACGCCCTCACGCGCCCGCACGTCCCACGCGGCCACGCGCCTCCCTTTCCGTCAGAAACAACAAAAACCAAACACCGACCGCCTCCTCCACCCATGCATAGCCTCATCCGCCTACCGCTCCTCGCCGCGACCACCCTCGCGTTCAGCTCCGCCCTCTCCGCCCAGACCGAACTCGGCGCCCATCACGTCGATATCGGCGTCGCCCTGGAGGGCGGTGCGCTCGTGCTTCACTGGCACGACGAGACCGCCGACATCGAATACGCCCCCGGCGACGCCTACGCCTTCATTCCGCTGACCTCCTTTATCACTCGCCCCATCGGCAGCGCCTGGGATTTCACCGGCGCGATCGCGGGCGGCACGATCTACGTCGCCCCCCAGGACGACGCCACCCCGGACGTCATTTTCCTCGGACTCGCCGCCGAGGAGATCGCCGATGGTAACCTGGTCGGCAACAGCGTGACCTTTAGTCTCGTTGGAGTGACCGGCCCCGGGCATTTTTCCCTTTATCTCACCGACAGCTTCGGCGAACCCGTCGCCGGGCTCGGTTCCGCGAGCGGCCCCGGTTCGCTCAACTTCATCACCGGGCGGCACGAGGACTACAACTGGGGCTTCACCGCGCCCGGCGTCTATGCCGTGACCTTGACCGTTAACGGCCTGCTCAACGACGGGTTCGGCACTGCTGTGTCAGACACCGCGACCTTCACCTTCGCCGTCGGCACCGCCATCCCCGAGCCTTCGTCGGCCGCCGCCCTCGCCGGCCTCGCCATCCTCGGCCTTTCCCTTACCCGCCGCCGCGCACGCGCCTGAAATCAAGGCTACGTCCTCAAACGATAACCCCAAGGCCGGCGGCTTACCCCCGCCGGCCTTTTTCGTAGGACACCCTGCGGTTACGAAACCTCGCCCACCGCAAGCACGGCGCTTTCGCGAGCCGTTTCGGGCACTCATCATCCATAAAAGACGCCGCGCTCACCACCGCCCCGTGACCAGCTCGCCCGTCCGCCTCGTGCCCCGGTGCGGCTACGGCCTCATTACCCGCGCCTGAGGCTACTCCGGCACCGTCACCCCGCCCGCGGCAAGCGCCTCCCCCACCGCTCACCCCTCCGGCGCTGACTGCCGCGGCACCTGCTAGTTCCCGTCTTCCCCATGTCGAAAGCCCCTTCTTTTAACGCCGCCATCGTCGCCGCCCGGCACGCCCGCCAGCTCGCCCTGCTGGTCGCACTCGCCCTCGGTTTCCCGGCGGGGACTCTAGCCGCGCTGCACTTCGCGTCCACTCCGTTGCCTGCGCTCGCCCTGGCTTGGCTGGGCCTCCTGCTGTGGTTTTTCACCCACGCCTTGCACGTATGGTTCTGGCACCACGCCACTCTCGCCGACCTCGCCGCGCAGGCCTACGAATCCGAGCGCTTGTCTCGCGCGCAAAAGCACCTCGACCAAGCCTATCCGGGCCTTGACGGCACCCTCGTTTACGCCCCGCCGTCCTGGTTGCCCGGCTACGCCCGCACCGGCCAACGCCTCCTCTTCCTGCTCGGCGGCGGCGCCTTGCTAACCTGCGCTTGGTTCGCCTACCGATCGACCGAAACGCTCGCCAATCAAATGCCCGAGACGCTTCGCCTGCTCGGGCTCATCACCCTCGCCCTCGCGGCCGCATTCACCTTTCTCAACACCTACCTGCGAGCCTCGACCAGCGTGGACAGTCCCTCCTCCCCGGCCGGGCACTCGTCGCTTCGCCCCATAGTTCGCCTGCTCGCCGGCGTGCAGGTTTTTATCGGGTTGGTCGCCTTTGCCCGACTTTACGCCGACCTCGATCTTGGCGGTCTTGCCTTGGGGGTTTTATTGTCGCTCTCAATCCTGCTCCCATTGGAAGCGCTAGCCTGCGCCCTTTTCAGCCTCCTGCGCCGCCCGGTCGCCGCCGGTGACGACGGCACCCCGCTCCCCGCTCCGCTCGGGCGCAGCCTTCTCCTCGACGCCCTCTCCGCTTGGCGTCACCCGCTCGATATCGCCACCGAGCGCCTGGAAAGCGGCCTCGGTATCCGGCTCGATCACTCGTGGATCCACCATTTTTTGCGCCGCCGTCTGGGCTGGATCGCCGCTTCCGGTCTGCTTGCGGCCTGGGGCTCCACCGCGCTGAGCGTCGTGCCCGCCGATAGCGAGGGTGTGCGGCTGCGGCTGGGGAGTTTCGGCGCCGCCGCGCTGCCGCCCGGGCTCCACGCTTCATTGCCCTGGCCGCTTGGACGTATCGAGATTATCGCTACGAAGCGCATTCGCGAAACCGTCCTCGGCTTCGACACCGATCTCGGCGGCGCCATCCTCTGGACGCAAAAACACTACGAGGGCGAACGCTCCCTGCTGGTCGGCGACGGCGGGGAGTTGCTCACCATCAACGTCCCCCTCCACTACCGCGTCACCGATCCGCTGCGCCAGCTCCGCGCCACCGGCGATCCCGCCGCCTTGCTCCGTAGCGTCGCCGAGGCCCGCCTGGTGCGGCTCGCCGTCACCCGCGAAAGTTTCCAGCTCATGCTCGGCGAACGCCACGCTCTGGCCGGGACCTTGCGCACCGAAGTGCAGGCCGAGCTCGATGCGCTTCAGTCCGGTCTCGAGCTCGTCTGGGTCGGCATCAAGGACATCCACCCGCCCGTCGAGGTCACGCCCGACTACCAGGCGGTGATCAGCGCGCAGGAGGATCGCGAGGCCCTCGTGCTCGCCGCCCAGGCCGCCCGCGCCGACCTCCTGCCCGAGGCGCGCCGCGAGTCCGCCCGGCTCCGCATCGAGGCCGAAGCGAGCGGCCAGGAACGCGCCTTGCTCGCCGCCGCCGACACCGCCCGCCTGCGCGCGCTCGCCGCCTTGCCCGCCGCCGACCTGCCCGCCTGGCGCGAGGTTCGCCATCTCGAAGCCCTCGCCCGCGTGCTGCCGCCTCTGCGCAAGGTCGTAGTCGCCACCGCAACACCCTCCGCCGGCTCCCCAGCCACCGAGTCCGCCTGGCTCGATCTCCGCCCCACGCCCACTCCGCCCACCCCCGCCCCCGTCCCTTGATTCAGGTCAATTCGGCTTCGTCCTCCCCCGCCTCTCTCCCCGCCCTACCCCATGACTCCCCGCCAACTTTTCCTCCGCATCGTCTTCGCCCTCCTGCTGACCGGCCTGCTCGGCGCGACCATGTTTCTTTACCAAGCCGACGAGCGCGAACATGTGCTCGTCACTCGTTTCGGCCAGCCCGTCCGCAGCGCGCCCGATCCCGGCCTGCACCGCCGCCTGCCCTGGCCGATCGAGTCCGTCGTGCGCCTGGATCGGCGCCTCCAACACCAGACCATCCGCCTCTCCGAGGCCCTCACGCGTGATCGCCGCAACGTGCTGCTTCCCGTCTTCGCCCTTTGGCGCATCGAGGATCCTCTCCGTTTTCTCCAAGCCCTCGGCGGCGAGGAAAACGCCCGCCGCAAACTCGACACCCTATTAACCAGCGCGCGCAACGATGTCCTCGGCCGGCACGATTTTTCCGCCCTCGTCTCCACCCGCCCTGGCGAAGTGCAACTCCCCGCCATCGAAGCCGCCATCCTCGAACAGGTGCGCGCCGTCGCCGGCCCGTCCTTCGGCATCGCCATCGAGCGCGTGGGCATTTCCCAGGTCTCGCTGCCCGAGGCCAACACCGCCGCCGTCTTCGAGCGCATGCGCGCCGAGCGCGCCCAGTTCGCCGCCCGCTTCCGCGCCGAGGGCCGCCAGCAGGCGGATCTCATCCGCGCCGAAGCCGAGGCCGAACGCACCGTCCTCCTCGCCGAAGCGCATAAATTCGCCGAGACCCGCCGCGGTCAAGCCGAGGCCGACGCCGCCCGCCTCTTCGCCCAAGCCCGCACCCTCGATCCCGCGCTCTTCTCCTTTCTGCGCGAACTCCAGACCCTCCAAAACATCGGCCCGGAAAACACCACCCTCGTCCTCGATGGTGATTCGCCCCCCTTCCGCCTCCTGCGCGGCACCCCGCTCGCCCCGCCGCCCGCGCCCGCGCCCGTGCTTGCCCCCGCGCCCGCCGCCCAGCCCTGACGCCTCCGCCCATGCTTCCCGTCCCGCTCCCACCTCCCTCCCGCGACCCCGCCTCCGGCCGGGCCCTGCTCGCCGCCCTGCAATCCAGCCTGCGACTGCTGCATTGGGCTTTCGCCGCGCTTGCCCTCCTCTACCTGCTCAGCGGCGTCGCCTTGGTCGGCCCCGGGCGCGCCGCCTTGGTCTTCCGCTTTGGCCAACTCCAGCCGGAAGTGCGCGGGCCCGGACTGCTCCTTGCCCTGCCCGCGCCGATTGATCGCGTCGTGCAGCTCAATGTCGCCGAACAACGCGAACTCCCGCTCGCCGCCTGGCGGGAAGTTATTCCGCCCGCCCCCGTCACACCGGTTCGCCCCGCCCTCGATGCCAACGGCGACCCGCTGCCACCGCCGAGGCCCGCCCTCGATCCGGAAAAAGAGGCCTACACCCTCACCGGCGATCGCAACATCGTCCGCGGCGAGTTTTCCCTCCGCTACCGGATTTCCGATCCCATCGCCTACATCCTCGTCGGTCGCGAACCCGAGGCCGCCCTCGCCGCGCTTTTCTACCGCGCGCTCACCGCCACCCTCGCCGGCGAGCCCATAGATCCGCTCCTCGGGGCCGACCGCGAACGCATTCGCCAACAAGCGCTCGAAGCCGCCCGCCGCGAGACCGATGCCCTGCGGCTCGGCGTGCAACTCCTCTCCGTCGAGTTCCGCCAGCTCCTGCCGCCCGCCGCCGTCGCCCCCGCCTTCCGCGAGGTCGCCAGCGCCCAGGTCGAGGCCTCCACCCTGATCGAGCGCGCCCGCAGCGAGGCCGCGACCCTTCTGCCCGCCGCCCGCAGCGAAGCCGCCACCTTGCGCGCCCGCGCCGAGGCCGACGCCTCCGCCCTGCTCGCCCGCGCCCAGGGCGAGACCATCGCCTTCGCCATCCAACACGCCGAGTATTCAAAAAACCCCGACGGCTTTGCCGAGCGCCGCCTCGCCGAGACCCTCGCTCCACTGATGCCGCGCTGGCACGGCCTTCTCCTCATCCCCGCCGGTCAGCCCGCGCCCCGCCTGCTCCTACCCTCCCCGGGCAAGACTACCCCATGATCTCCACCGCCACCGCCCTCCCGGCCGTATCTCAAATCCCGTCGGCATCTGCCCCGCCCGCCACGTCGCCCTCCCCGGCCGACGCCGCCCAGGCCACGCTGCGCCTGCGGCTCACCACCTCGCTGCTCGCCCTCGCCATCCTGCTCGCCTCCGGCCTCGTGCGCCTCCTGCGCCCCGAGCAGATCGCGGTCGCCGATGGCATCGCCCTCGCCGCCCTGCTCGCCGCCTCGTGGCCCATTTTTTGGGATGCACTCACCGGCATGCGCGCCTCGGGCTATGCCGCCACCAAATACTACATGGATCAACTGGTCGCCCTGGCCGTGATCGCCTGCCTCGCCTCGGGCCAATACGCCTCCGGCACCCTCGTCTCCCTCATCCTTGTGGTAGGCCAGTTGCTCGAAGAACGCGCCGCCCTCGGGGTCGAGGAGGCGCTCGACCGCCTCACCGCATTTTCCCGCACCCAGGCCCGCCTCACTGATGGCACCGTGCTCGACGCCGCCGCCCTCGCCCCCGGCCACCTTGTCCGTCTGCGGCCCGGCGACCTCGTGCCCGCCGACGGCGAGTTGCTCACCGGCCAGACCACCCTCGACGAGGCCTCCGTCACCGGCGAGAGCCTGCCGCGCGAAGCCACTCCCGGAGCCACCCTTTTCGCCGGCACGCGCAACCTCACCGGCTTGGTGGATTTTCGCGTCACCCGGGCCGCCGGCGACACCGTCATCGGCCGCGTGCGCGCCATCGTCGAGGAGGCCAAGGGCTCACGCGCACCCGTCATGCGTCTGATCGAGCACTACACCCGCTACTACACCCCCGCCATCCTCCTGCTCGCCGCCTTCGTCCTGTTTTTCACCGGCGATTTTCAACGCGCCATCGCCGTCATCATCGTGAGCATGCCCTGCGCCTTCGTGCTCGCCAGCCCGTCCGCCATGGTCGCCGCTCTCACCGTCGCCGCCCGCGCCGGCATCCTCGTCAAAAGCACCCGCTCCTTCGAAGAGGCCGGCCGCATCGGCACCCTCGTCTTCGACAAGACCGGCACCCTCACCCAATCCGCCCTCCGCCTCGCCCGCATCGAGCCCGCCCCCGGCGTCACCCTCGACGAGTCCGCGCTGCTGGCGCTGGCCGCCAGCCTGCAACAACACTCCACCCACCCCGTCGCCCGCGCCCTCGCCGCCGCCGCCGCCGCGCGCGACCTTCCGCTCACGCCGCTCACCGCCATCCACGAGGTTCATGGTCGCGGCATGGTCGCGCAACACACCTCGGGCGAGCTGCTCATCGGTCGCGACACCTGGCTCGTCGAACGCGGCATCACTCTCGCGCCCGGAGTAGGCGTCGAGGGCCCCGAGGCCACCCTGCACCTCGCCCTCGGCGGCCGTCACCTCGGCGCGCTTCGCCTCGCCGATACGCTTCGTCCCGAGGCCTCCGCCGCCCTCGCCGCGCTGCGCTCCGAGGGCATCGGTCACATCACGTTGCTCACCGGCGACCGCGCCGAGGTCGCCGGCCCCATCGCCCGCGAGCTGGGCATCGAGCGTCTCCGCGCCCGTTGCCTGCCCGAGGACAAATTGGCCGAAGTCGAGGCGTTGAAAAGAGCCGGCCACCGCGTGCTCGTGGTCGGCGACGGCGTCAACGACGCCCCCGCACTCGCCGCCGGCCACCTCGGCGTGGCGATGGGCACCGGCGGAGCCGAGATCGCGGTGCGCACCGCCGACGTCGCGCTCATGACCAACGACCTCACCCGCCTCGCGTTTTTCTTCCACGTCTCGCGCCGCGCCACCGCCATCATCAACCAAAACCTCGCCCTCGGCGTCGTCCTGATCGCGCTCTTCATCACCCTGTCCGCCCTGGGCCTGGTCTCCCCCATCATCGCCGCCCTGCTGCACGAAGTGAGCGCCTTCGCAGTCATCATCAACAGCGCACGCCTCCTGCGGGTCGCGCCATGACCACAGCGCCCACCACGCACCACATCCTGCGCCTGCGCGACGTCACCGTGAGGCATGGCCGCGTCACCGCCCTGCGCGGCGTCTCGACCGACCTGCCCTGTGGCGGCGCCGTCGCTATCTGCGGCCCCAACGGCTCGGGCAAAAGCACCCTCCTGCGCGCCTTGCTCGGCTGGCATCCGCTGGCCTCCGGCGAGATCCGCATCGGCGACGCCCACCCGCGCCACGCCCTGCCCCGTCTCGCCTACCTTCCGCAACGCCAGACCATCGACTGGGATTTTCCGCTTCATGTGCGCGCCGTCGTCAAGCAGGGTCGCCTGCCCGCCCTCGGTCTCTTCCGCCGCTTCACCGCTGCCGACCATGCACGCGTCAGCGAAGCCTTGGCTGAACTCGATCTCACGGCCCTCGCTGATCGCCCGTTGCACGCCCTCTCCGGCGGTCAACAACAACGTGTCTTCCTCGCCCGCGCCCTTGCCCAGGGCGCGGATATCTTTCTGCTCGACGAACCCTTCGCCGGCCTGGATCTGCGCGCCACGGGCGAACTCCTCCGCATGATCCGCGCGTGGAACGCCCGCGGACGCACCGTGCTCGCCGTCGTCCACGATATCGCCCTCGCCCGCAGCCACTTCAACCACGCTCTCCTGCTCGACACCGACCTCATCGCCGCTGGCCCGAGCGCCGAAGTCCTGACGGCGGAAAACATCCGCCGCGCCTATCACCTGCCCTCCGCTGCCGAGGAAGCCTTGCAGTCGCTCCGCACCGCAACCTTTCCCTCATGAGCCTCGTCGAATTTTTCAGCGAACCGTTCCGGCATGATTTCATGCGCCGAGCGCTCATCGTGTCCGCCATGCTGGGGCTCAGCGGCGGCCTGCTGGGCCCCCTGCTGGTGCTGCGTCGCATGGCCCTGATGGGCGACGCCCTTTCCCATTCGCTTCTTCCCGGCATTGCCCTCGCTTGGCTTTGGTTTGGCCCCAGTCCCACCGCGTTGTTCGGCGGCGCGCTGATCGCCGGCCTGCTCACCGCACTGGGAGGCGCACTCGTCAGCCGTCTGACCGTCATCAAGGAGGACGCCGCCTTCGGCGCCCTGTTTCTCGTTTTCTTCGCCGCCGGCATCGCACTGTTCAGCGGTCTTCCTACCCGGCTGCCGCTCACCCACTTTCTCTTTGGCAACATCCTCGGCGTGTCCGCCGGCGACCTGCGAGTTGTCGCCGCTATCGTGCTCGCCACCCTCGCCGCGCTGTTTGTCTTCCGCCGCCCCTTGTTGCTCGAAACCTTCGACGCCTGCTTTCATCGCGCGACCGGCGGTTCGGGCCGCCTCACCCACCTCGGGTTTCTAGCCTTGGTGGTGCTGAATCTGGTCGCCGGCCTCCAGACCATGGGGGTGGTGTTGGTGCTCGGCCTCTTCCTGCTTCCCGCCGTCGTGGCCAGACTTTGGTGCGAGCGCCTCGGCCCGCTTCTCGTGCTTTCCAGCTCCCTTGCCCTCGTCTGCTCCGCCGGCGGCATTCTGCTCAGCTATCACGCCAATCTCCCCAGTGGACCGGCCATCGTGCTCTGCCTCGGCGGCGTTCTCCTGCTCTCTCTCCTGTGCGCCCCGGAGGCGGGACTGATCGCGCGCGCCTACGCCCGCCTGCGTCCATCCGGACGCGTTCGCTACACCACCGACTAATTTTTCACCCATGAAACTGTTTCAAAAAATCACCCTCGCCGCCTGTCTTCTGTTGCCCGCATGGCTCGATGCCGCCGGTCAGCCCCTACGCATCGTTTCACTCCATCCCATCCTGACCGAGTTCGCCACCGCCATCGGCGGCGACGCTGCGACTGTGGAAGGCTTGGTTCCAGGAGGAGTGGACCCCCATACCTTTGAGCCCGCCCCCAAACAAGTCGCCGCCGCCCTGGCGGCCGACCTCGTCCTCGCCACCGGATTACACCTCGAGGGCTACCTCGACCGCCTCGTCGCCGGCGACGGGCACCCCGAGCGAGTCCTTCGCGTAGGCGAACACCTCCCCTTCGTGCTCACATCCGTTCACGTTCACGAAAACCATGGCGGCCAAGACCATAAGGACCACAGGCACGAAGAAGCCGATCCGCACTGGTGGCACGGTATCAACAATGCCCTCTTTGTTTCCGATCTTCTGCGCGCCGAGCTCACACGCTTGCGTCCCGCCGAAGCCGAGGGCTTTGCCCGCCGAGCCCAGCTGCTCCAACAACGTCTTTTCGCCCTTCAAGTCTGGGCCGCAGCGGAGATTCGCACGCTCCCCTTGGAGCGTCGCCAACTCTTCACCACCCACGATGCCTTCGGCTACCTCGCCCGTGATTTCGACTTCACCGTGCACCCGCTCTCCGGCCTAAGCACCGAGTCCGAGCCGAACGCCCGCCGCATCTCAACGCTCGTGGACGAAGTGCGCCGCCTCGGCGTTAAAGCGGTCTTCGCCGAGGATTCCGCCTCGCCCCGCCTCATTCAGACCCTTGCCACCGAGACCGGGGCCAAAATCGCCCCAGCCCTCTACGCCGACGGCCCCGGAGCCACGGGCAGCGGCGGCGAGACCTACGAGGCCATGTATCGCTTCAACTTATCAACCATCGTGTCCGCTCTGCGCTGATCCGCCTTCTCCCACCAGCCCCCCGCCTTTTTAAACTCCACCACCATGCCCACCGCTGACCTTCCCTCCCCCGCCCGCATCCCCGTCACCGTCCTCACCGGCTTCCTCGGTGCCGGCAAGACCACCCTCCTCAACCGCATCCTCACCGAACAACACGGCAAAAAAATCGCCGTCATCGAAAACGAGTTCGGCGAGGTCGGGGTGGACAACCAGCTCGTCATCCAGGCCGACGAAGAACTTTTCGAGATGAACAACGGCTGCATCTGCTGCACCGTGCGCGGCGACCTCCTCCGCATCCTCGCCCGCCTCGCCAAACGCACCACCCCACTCGATGGCATCATCATCGAGACCACCGGCCTCGCCGACCCCGGCCCCGTCGCCCAGACTTTCTTCACCGACGAGGAAATGAAGGCCGCCTACCGCCTCGACGCCATTGTCACTCTGGTGGATGCCAAACACCTCCTCCAGCACCTCGACAACGCCCCCGAGGCCCAGGCCCAAATCGCCTTCGCCGACGTCATCCTCCTCAACAAGACCGACCTCGTCGCCCCCGCCGAGCTCGACGCCCTCGAAGCCCGTATCCAGAAAATGAATGCAGCCGCCCGCCTGCACCGCACCCTCGATGCCGCCGTGCCCCTCGCCGCCGTGCTCGACGTCGGCGGCTTCAACCTCGGCCGCGCCCTCGAAATCGCCCCCCAGTTCCTCGAACCCGAATACCCCTTCGAGTGGGGCGGTGTTTACGATCTGCCCGCCGGCACCTTCTCCCTCGTCATCAACGAAGGCCCCGACCCGGAGATGGACGTCGCTCTCCTGCCCGTAAAAAGCCTCGCCGAGCCCGACCTCGCCGCCGCCCGCGAAGCCGCCGTGCTCATCTATTCCGACTGGGAAACCGTGCTCCACCCCGGCGTGCCGGTTGTGCCCGGCTCCGACCTCCAACGCCTCAAGTTCCCCGCCTTTCCCGCCACCTTCCCGGTCACGATAAAGCAGCCCGGCCACTACGCGCTCTTCACCCAACACCACCCCGACGAGTTCACCGCCACCCTGCGCCGCGACGCCGCCGACGCC
Organism: Opitutales bacterium; assembly: GCA_038223295.1. Classification (GTDB taxonomy): domain Bacteria; phylum Verrucomicrobiota; class Verrucomicrobiia; order Opitutales; family Opitutaceae; genus IMCC26134_A. The sequence goes on along the minus strand of JBBRHC010000049.1, from coordinate 1,847 downwards.
GCCACCGCGCTCACGCCCGTCTGGGCCCACGTCTTCAAACCCGACCACGAACACGACGACGAAGTCACCTCGGTCGGCATCACCACCCCCGGCGACGTGAACCCCACCAAGCTCAACGACTGGATCGGCGAACTCCTCCGCACCAAGGGCAACGACATCTTCCGCAGCAAAGGCGTGCTCGCCGTCAAAGGCTCGCCTAACCGCCTCGTTTTCCAAGGCGTCCACATGCTCTTCGACGGCAAGTTCGACCGCCCCTGGGGCAACGAAAAACGCACCAACACCCTCATCTTCATCGGCCGCAACCTCGACCGCGAGGCCCTCAATGAGGGCTTCCGTTCCTGCCTCGCCTGATCCCCCTCCACCGGCATCGCCCCTTCCTCTCCGGTCATGCTTCCGCCCAAATCAAGCGCCGACCGCCGCCTGCCCGTCACCGTGCTCTCCGGCTTCCTCGGCGCGGGCAAAACGACCGTGCTCAAAAACATCCTCGCCAACCGCGAGGGCCTCCGCGTCGCCCTCATCGTAAACGACATGGCCGAGGTCAACATCGACGCCGCCCATGTCGGCCACGGTGCCGCCGCCGTCTCCCAACTGGGCGAAAAAATCGTCGAGCTCTCCAACGGTTGCATCTGCTGCACCCTTCGCGAAGACCTCCTCATCGAGGTCGCGCGCCTCGCCCGCGAGGGTCGCTTCGATTACCTCGTCATCGAATCCACCGGCATCGCCGAGCCCCTCCCCGTGGCCGAGACGTTCACCTTCGCCGGCGAAGATGGCGTCAGCCTCGGCGACGTCGCCCGCCTCGACACCATGGTCACCGTCGTGGACGGCGTGAACTTCCTCCGCGACTACGGCTCCGACGATCTCCTCCAGTCCCGCGGCCAATCCACCGGCCCCGAAGATGACCGCACCCTCGCCCAACTCCTTGCCGAGCAAATCGAGTTCGCCGACGTCATCATCCTCAACAAGACCGACCTCCTCACCGAGGACCAACGCGAGATCGTCACCCACCTCGTCCGCACCCTCAACCCCGACGCCCGCTTCCTCCTCGCCGAGCACGGCCGCGTATCCATTAAAGAACTACTTAATACCCGCCGCTTCAGCTTCGATGCCGCGAGCAAATCCCCCCTCTGGCTCCGCACCCTGCGCGGGGAGGAACACTCCGAGGCCGACGAATACGGTATCCGCAGCTTCGTCTATAGCGCCACCCGCCCCTTCCACCCCGAACGCTTCTACGCTTGGTCGCTCACCCCGCCCGCCGGCGTTGTCCGCTCGAAAGGCTTTTTCTGGCTCGCCACCCGCCCCGACCAAGTCGGCGAGTGGTCGCACGCCGGCGGCATCTGCCGCACCGATGTCGCCGGAAGTTGGTGGGCCACCACCCCCCGCTCCGATTGGCCCACCACCCCCGACGCCCTCGCCGTGGTGATGCGAAATTGGCACGAGCCCCATGGCGACCGCCGCCAGCAGATCGTGCTAATTGGCGGCTCCGCAATGGACGAGCCCGCCCTGCGCGCCCAGCTCGACGCCTGCCTGCTCACCGACTCCGAATACGCCCGCGGTCAACACCGCTGGAGCGCTTACGCCGATCCGCTTCCTACCTGGGCTTAGCCGCTACCGCCGCCTCCCCCTTGACGACTTTGCTACTCTCACGAAATGAACACCGATTTTATCATCCCGACGACCTATACCGAATGGCGCTTTTGCATCGAGCAGCGCTGCCGCCAGCCCCTCACGCCCGACTACATCGCCGCCCGGCTCGCCGCCCTGCGCGACCCCGCCGACACCCACTCCCGCGAGTTTAGTCGAATTCACGGCTCAGCTCACCTCCTCGCCGTAACCCGCTGGTTTGAGCA
>JBBRHC010000048.1:0-15849 GCA_038223295.1 Opitutales bacterium | reverse complement strand
AGCAGGCACCACCATTCGTTTTCGTCGCCGGCGGCGGCGGGGCGGAGCAGGAGGCACTCGACCGCGCCGCCGGTCGGGCGGTGGGCGAGGAGGCGGGCGGGGAGCACGGCGGCGTTGTTGCGGAAGAGGGTGTCGCCGGGGCGCAGGTAGTCCCCGAGATCGGAAAACACCCGGTGCTCGATGCGGCGTTCGGCGCGATGCACGACGAGGAGGCGCGAGGCGTCGCGCCGCGCGGCCGGGGTCTGGGCGATCAGATGCGCAGGCAAGACGTAGTCGAAAAGATCGGTGGAGAGCGTGGGCATGCGACGACGGAAGAGGGCGTGGAAGGCGTGGAGGGCGTGCGGGGGTCGGCCACGGAACCGGGCTCCGCCCCGGCGCGCGAGGCTGTTTCCGCGCGAACGCCGGGCGAACGCGGGGCCGCGGCGGACGTCGGCCCGAGTGCATTTGCACCCAATCATTCAATAGAATTGAATGATTGGACGTTTGCTTGAATGATCGGGCACATGGACGCTCTTCCCAGCCGCATCCGCGCCTTGCGCCGTCGCCAGCAGCGCACGTTGCGCGACATCGCGGAGCGCTGCGGGTTCACGGTGAGCCTGTTGTCCAAGATCGAATCGGGCAAAACCCATCCGCCGGTCGCCACGCTCACGCGCATCGCGACCGCGCTCGGGGTTACGCTCTCGGATTTGGTGTCGGAACAGGGCGAACGCACGACCACGCTCACCTCCGCCGCCGAGCTCGCCAAGCTGGCGCTGACGCCCACCGACAAAGGCTACGGTTTCCACCTGCTGGCCGCCGCGCGTGCGGCGAAGACGATGCAGCCCTTCATTTTTGTCGCCAAACGGGGCGAGGTGCGCCCCGGCGCGCTTTCGCACGCGGGGGAGGAGTTTGTTCACGTGCTCGCCGGCCGCATGCGCTACCGCGTCGGCGCCGTGACCTATCTGCTGGGCGCGGGCGACAGCCTCTACTTCGACGCCACCGACGAGCACGACATCGAGCCGATCACCGCGACGGTGCGCTACCTCGCGGTCCTTTCCACGCCGCCCGCACTGGCCCCCATGCCCGCGCTCTCGCCGCCCGCGAAGGCGAAGGGCGCGTAACCCGCGCCCGCCCCCCGCCCGACCCCGCGCGTCCCGGGCTCCTTCTACCCGGTTCTGTTTCCCCGTTTTTTCCCAAATAGCCGCCTCCCATGTCCTCCGCTCGTTCCCTGATCCTCGAAAAATTTCGCGCCAAGATCGCCGCCGGTCGCCCCATCATCGGTGGCGGCGCCGGCACCGGGCTCTCCGCCAAGTGCGAGGAGGCCGGGGGCATCGATCTCATCGTCATCTATAACTCCGGCCGTTTCCGCATGGCCGGGCACGGCTCGCTCGCCGGCCTCATGCCCTACGGCGATGCCAACGCCATCGTACTCGAGATGGCCAGCGAGGTGCTGCCCGTGGCGCGCCGGACTCCCGTGCTCGCCGGCGTGTGCGGCACCGACCCGATGCGCCTGATGGACAAGTTTCTCGATACCGTGAAGACCACGGGTTTCGCCGGCGTGCAAAACTTCCCCACCGTCGGCCTGATAGACTGCAACTTCCGCGCCAACCTCGAGGAGACCGGCATGGGCTACGCCAAGGAGGTCGAGATGATCCGCCTCGCCCACGAGCGCGACTTGCTCACCACGCCCTACGTTTTCGATCCGGCCGACGCCGTCGTCATGACCCACGCCGGGGCCGACATCCTCGTCGCCCACATGGGCCTCACCACCTCGGGCTCCATCGGCGCGCACACCGCCAAGAGCCTCGACGAGTGCGTCACCCTAATCAACGCCATCGCCGCCTCCGCGCGCTCCATCCGCGACGACGTCATCGTGCTCTGCCACGGCGGCCCCATCGCCGAGCCCGTCGACGCCGCCTACGTTCTCGCCCGCAGCCCCGGCATCCATGGTTTTTACGGGACCAGCTCGATGGAACACCTCCCGACCTAGCGCGCCATCCGCGAGCAGACCCAGAAATTCACCCAGCTCAAGCTGACGCCGTCCGCCTAACCGGGCCGCCGCGTCCGCCTCGCACCCGAGACCCCCATGAGCAAAACCATCGCCCTCGTCGGCGCCCTCGACACCAAGGGCGTGGAGTACGCCTTCGTGAAAACCTGCCTTGAGGCGCGCGGTCTGCGCACCCTGGTCATCGACACCGGCGTGCTGGGCGCGCCGACCCTCGCCGCCGACATTTCCCGCGAGGAGGTCGCCCGCGCCGGCGGCATCGACGCCGGCGACTTTGCCGCGCTCGTGGCCCGCGCGGATCGCGGCGAGGCGGTGGAAGCCATGAGCCGCGCCCTCGCCACACTCCTGCCCGCCTTTCGCGCCGCAGGCCGTTTCGACGGGGTGCTCGCGCTCGGCGGCGCCGGCGGCACCTCCCTCGCCTGCCGCGCGCTGCGCGCCCTTCCGCTCGGCGTGCCGAAGGTCATGGTCTCCACCGTGGCCGGCACCGACGTCTCCGCATATGTCGGCGTGAGCGATATCGTGATGATCCCCAGCATCGTGGACGTCGCGGGCCGGAATCGCCTCAGCCGCGGCGTGCTCGTCCGCGCCGCCGGAGCCGTCGCGGGCATGGTCGAGACCATCGTGCCCGCCGCCGCGCCCGGCGCGGAAAAGCCCCTCGTCGCCGCCTCCATGTTTGGGAACACCACCGCCGCCTTCAACGTCGCCAAATCCCTGCTCGAGGCCGCCGGCTTCGAGGTCCTCGTGTTTCTCGCCACCGGCAACGGTGGCCGCACGATGGAGAGCCTCATCGCCTCCGGGGCCATCGCGGGCGTCTTTGATCTCACCACCACCGAACTGGTCGACGAGCTGGTCGGCGGCGTCTTCACCGCCGGCCCGGATCGCCTCTACGCCGCCGTCCGTGCCGGCGTGCCCGCGCTCGTCGCCCCAGGCTGCCTCGACATGGTCGACTTTGGCGCGCCCGCCGGCGCCTTCCACTGGCCCGAGGCCGACGCCGCGCTCTTCGCCGCGTTAAAGGCCGGCCTGCGCGCCGACATCCGGGTGATCGAGCTGGACTGCGCGATCAACGCCCCTGAATTCGCCACACGCTGTGTCGAAGAATTTCTCCTCCTCACCGCCTAATCCTCAACACCACTACACCATGTCCGGCTGGAACACCTTATCCGAGCTCCTCTACCGCGAGCTCATCCAATCTCGCGAAGAGGGCAAAGACCCCTCCGCGCTCGACGCCCTGCACGCCGAGCTCGCCCGCGCCGGCACCGACAAGGCCGCGCTCGCCACCCTGCACGCCCGTCTCGTCGCGCTGCCCGTCCGCGCCGACTTCGCTTTCCAGGAGCCCGACGACCTCGCCTCCATCCGCGCCCTGCGCCGCGATTCCCGCACCTTCGCCGCCCCCGTCCTCGACGCCGCCTTCGAGGATCGCATGCACGGCGCCTGGCTCGGCCGCTGTGTCGGCTGCGCCCTGGGCAAACCCGTCGAGCTGCTCGGCATCTGCGCCCCCAAGGCCGAGCGCCAATACACCTGGCGCGACATCAAGGCCTACCTCACCGCCGTCTCCCCCGACGAGTGGCCCATCCGCGACTACATCCCCGGCTCCTCGCCCGCCTCCAACGAGCTCACCCGCATCGCCAATTCGGCGTCCGTGCGCGAAAACATCGCGTTCATGGAGACCGATGACGACATCCGCTACACCGTCCTCGGCCAGGTCATCCTCGCCAACAAAGGCGCCGCTTTCACCACCGAAAACGTCGCCGAGGCCTGGCTCGGCACTTTGCCCTACCAGGCGGTCTGCACCGCCGAGACCCAGGCCTACCGCAACCTCGTCACGCGCTACGATATCCACGAAAGCACGCGCTGGCAGCTCGGCCCCCTGCCCATCGACTGGCACTGGGTGGCCACCCACCTCAACCCCTACCGCGAATGGATCGGCGCCCAGATCCGCGTCGATAGCTACGGCTACGGCGCGCCCGGCGACCCCGCCCTCGCCGCTGATTTCGCCTGGCGCGACGCCCGCCTCAGCCACGTTAAAAACGGCCTCTACGGCGCCATGTTCTGCGCCGCGCTGATCGCCTCCGCCTTCGCCACCGAAGACGTTCACGAGATCGTCGCCACCGCCCTCGGCGAGATCCCCGCCACCTCCCGCCTGCACGCCGAGCTGACCGATATCGTCGCCCTCTGCGCCAGCCACGGTAACCGTTTCGACGCCCACGAAGCGGTCTTCAACGGCCTCTGCGAGCGCCTCGGCCACTACTCGAACATCCACACCAACAACAACGCCGCCGTGTGCGTCGTCGCCCTCTTGCTCAGCGGCGGCGTTTTCCACCAAGCCGTCACCCTCGCCGTCATGGCCGGCTTCGACACCGACTGCAACGGCGCGACCGTCGGCTCCGTCGTCGGCGCCATCGCCGGCGCCAAACGCATCCCCGCCCACTGGACCGGCCGCCTCAACGACACCCTCAACTCCAACATCCCCGGCTACCACCCCATCGCCATCTCCCAGTGCGCCCAACGCGCCGTGGACATCGTCCGCAAACTCCGCGCCTAACCCACCGCCCATCATCCATCATCCATCGTTCATTCATCCGCCCCCATGACCCCCGCCCACCTCCTCATCGCCCAGGCCGTCCGCACCGAGGCGCAGGGCGAAATCCTCGACCTCTCTTGGGGGCGCATCGTCTGGACCGTTTCCCGCAGCCTGGGCAACTCCGGCGCGCTGACCTTTGGTCGCGTTCTTATCCGCGCCGACCAGGCCAACCAGATTCACCGCCACCCGAACTGCGACGAGCTGCTCCACGTCATCTCCGGCCGCATCGAGCACTCCCTGGGCGACGAGCTCCCCATCATGCATCCCGGCGACACCACCTCCATCCCCGCCGGCGTGCACAACGTCCGCGCCCTCGACGGTCGCGATGCCGACATGGTCATCGCGTTTTCCTCCGCCGATCGCGAGACCGAGAGCCAGGGCGACGCCATCGCCTGAGCGCGCCCTTGCCCCCCCGCCTCGGGATTGCCGGCCTCCCTGGCTACGGTCCCGCCCGCGTCCCCCGCGTGCTCGAGGCCGGCTACCGCTCCGCCGACACCGGGCGCGAAGTCGTCCTCAGATTTCTCCACCCCGTGATTCCCCGCCTCTGTTTCTACCGTGAGCATCCAGTCCCTCATCGAAAGCGGCCATTTAACCACCACGGCCTACGACCCCGCTCCCGCCGTCAGCCGACGGGCGCTGGCATCTTTACCTCACCCCGTCCATCGGCCGGGACGAGGCAGGCGGGCGCGATCAGAAAGATTACCTCTGCGCGCTCTACGGCGCGAAATACAGTTTTCAGAAGGCGGTCGAGCACGGCCTCGATGCCGACGGCGCGCTCCGGTAAATCCTCGCCGACGGCCTTGCCTTCGACGCGCTGCTTTCCGAGCACGGTCTCTGCTTCGCCTCCGCCGGATCCGTTGCCCAGAGCCTCGCCGCCACCGTCGTCGGCGACTACTGGGGCCGGCTCTCGCTCGCCGCGTGCCGCGCCCACGCGGGGACGGTGCGTTTTGGCAATTTCCAGAGCCTGCTCGGTGTCACCGTGAACGGCGAGATCACCCCCGACGGCGGCTCGGCCACCCTGATCGCGCGCCGCGACTGCACCGTCATGGTCAACAAACGGCCCCACTCGATGATCCGAGGCGAACAACGCGAACTCTCCCCTCGCGCGGCCACCCCTGAATCCTCCGGAAACCCATGAGCACCTCCCTCCCGGTGGGCGCCTCCGCCCCGCGCATACCGGTCACGTTTCTCAGTGCCATCTCCGGCCCGGATTTTTTCGGCGGCGCTGCGTAAACAAGCCGCGCTCGGCCTCACGCTCCTCGACCTTAAAGACGGCCTCTGGGGCCAGCGCATCGAGGAGATCGACGTCGCCACCGCCGCCCGCGCCGCCGCCCTCATCCAGGCCGAGAACCTGGCCGTCGATTGCCTCTCCACCAGCATCGGCTGCCTCTCGTTTCGCGACGGCCCGACCCGAGGCCGCCTTTCTCGCGATCTGCGATCCGCTCATCGCCAATACCCTCCGCACCGCGCTCATCCTGCGCCCGCGCATGGTGCGTCTGCTGCTCCCCGCCCACCTGCCGCGCGCCGCCGGCGAGAGCGCCTTCGCCTGCATGCGCCGCGCTTTCCCGTGGGTCGTCGGCGTCTATCGCGAATGGATTGATCGCCTCGCCGCGACGGGCGTCGTGCCCGTCCTGGAAAACGAGGCCCACGGCTGCCTCTTCGCCACTCCCGCCGGCATCGCGGCCTTCTTCACCGCGCTCGATCATCCCGCCGCGCGCGCCATCTGGGATGTGCAAAACCTCTGGCAAATGGGCGTCTGCCCGTCGCTCGACGCCTACGCGCAACTCCTGCCCTTCATCGCCTCGCGCCACCTCAAAGGCGGCCGCGCCGACAGCCCCGGCGGCCCGCTCGTCCACGCCGGCGCCCTCGAAGACGCCTCCTGGCCCGTGCGCGAGATTGTGCGCGCCGTGCTGGCCGACGGCCGCGTCCCCGTCCTTTGCCTCAACCCCTCCCACCGCGCCAAACCCGCCGGCTGGGACATCTGGGATACCGCCGTCCGCGACCTCGCTTTTCTCCGCCTCGAATTCTCCAAATCCAATGAACCTCCCCACCCGCGCTTTGCTCTCTCTCGTGCTGGCCTTTCTGCCCGGCGCGTTCGCCCTCGGCGCTCCGCCCGCGCCCGCGCCCGCGCTCACGCTCGGCGCGACCGCCCTCAAATCCCCATCGCTCGCAAAAAAAATCATCCTCATCGGCGGCAAGAATAGCCACGCCGACTGCGAGCATGATCTGCACAACGGCCTCCCGCTCATCGCGTCCTGGCTGAAGGCGTCCCCCGCCTTCGCCGCCGCCGATGTGCTCACCTACACCGGCGGCTGGCCCGCCGACCCCGCCGTGCTCGATGGCACTTCGACCATCGTGCTCTGCTTCGACGGCGCGGAGGAGAGCCCCGCGCCGCCCGGCGATCCCGCCCGCATCGCCCTACTACAAAAACAGATCGACTCCGGCGTCGGGCTCATCGCCCTCCACCAGGCCTCCGCCGTTCCCGCTGGCGACGCCACCATCCCGCTGCTGGCCTGGCTCGGAGCCAAACACGACGGCCCGACCGACCGCGCCGCCGATACCGTGAAACTTGCGCCCGTCGCTCCCGATCATCCGGTCTTCGCCGGTGTCGGTGAGTTCACCACCACGGATGCCTTTTCTCCGACCCTGACCTTCGCCGCCCAAGGCGTCGTCCCGATCCTCCGCGCGCCGCTCGCCTCGCCCGCCAGCCACTCCGACGCCATCCTGGCCTGGGCCTTCGAACGCGCCGGCGGAGGACGTTCCTTCGGCTACACCGGCGGACAATATCTGGCTGCCCTGCAGGACCCCACCTTCGCCAGCTCCTGGTCAAAGCCATCGCGTGGACTGCCCACCTCGACGTGCCCGCCGCAGGCATTGCCCTTCCCGGCCCCATTGTCGGCGCCGCCACCGTCAACGCCCGCGACGACAACAGGGTCATCGAGATGCCCTGGGGTCGGCTCCGCTGGTTTGCCTCCGCCGAGCTGGGCAACTCGCGTACCATGACCACCGGCGTCGCCATCATCAAACCCGGCAAATCCAACCCATCGGCCTCCACCCGAATTGCGACGAGGTGTTGCACGTGGTGAGCGGAAAAATCATCCACACCATGAACGAGGTCAGCATCGAGATGAACGCCGGCGACACCGTGAGCATTCCCCAGGGCGTGCTGCACAACGCCACCAACATCGGCGCCGAGGACGCCGTGCTGGGCATCTCCTTCTCCTCCGCCTACCGCGCAGCGGTCGGCTACTGAGCCCCTTCGATCCCCGTTTTGTTCCCCCGTCATTCACCCCCATGCCCCCCGTCTCCCGTCGCCATTTTCTGAATACGTCCGTGCTCGGCGCCTCCGCCCTGCTGCTGCTCCCGCGCGCCCTCCGCCAAGCTCACCATGCTCAGCTCCATGGCCGGCGGCGACTTCGAGCAAGCCTGCCGCCGACACGCCGGACTCGGCCTCCGGTGGCTCGATATCAAAGACGGTCTCTGGCGCGAAAACATCAACCTGGTCAGCCTCGACAACGCCCGCCGCGCCGCCGACGTCGCCCGCGCCCACGGGCTGCGCGTCTTCTGTTTTTCCACCGCGCTCTGCGAGACCGAACTCAACGTCGGCGCGGCCGCCTTCCGCGCCCGCCACCTACCGACCCTCGATCACGTGCTCCGGGTCGCCGACATCCTCCAGCCCGGCCACATCCGTCTCATTTCCGCGCGGCTAAAACCGTTTCCCGTCGGTGAGTCCCCGATCGCGGTCGTCGAGCGCGAGCACCCGTGGGCCTTCGATGTCTACCGCGAGATGATGGATCGCATCACCGGCTCGGGCCGCCGCGCCCTCATCGAGAACGAAACCGGCAACGTGATCTTCAATCGCCCCGAGGGCATCCTGCGTTTCTTCGAGCGCCTCGAGCGCCCCGACAAGGTCCACTACGCGTGGGACGTCCAAAACCTCTGGCAGACGGGCGTCGTTCCCACGTTGGAAGTCTATCGCCAGCTCAACCCCGTCATCGGCTGCCTGCACCTCAAGGGCGGCCGCACCGAGGGCGACGGGCAGAATCTGGTTTATGCCAGTTCGCTCGAAGACGCCTCGTGGCCCGTCGCCGACATCGTGGGCGCTGCCGTCGCCGACGGCGTCGCCCCGTTCCTTCGCCTGAATCCTTCGCACGGGAAAAAACCGCCCGGTTACGACGGCGGGCAAGTCACCCAAAGCGACATCGCTTTCCTCCGCCAAAAAATCAGCGCCGATTTGTGAAAACGCCTCGCGCTTTTTCCGCCACCTTGTTCGCCGCCGGCCTGCTCGCGCTGTCCGGTGCAACCACCGCCCGCGCCCGGCCGCTCGACAAGCTTACCTATCACAACGACGCCGCGCGCCCGGGCTGGAACCCGCACGAGACCCAGCTCACCGCCGCCACCCTCTCGTAGCCCGCCTTCGGCCAGTTGTGGCAAACCGCGCGCTTCGACCTGATCGGGACCAACGAGCCCCGCCTTTTCGCCACCCCGCTCTACGTGCACCAGGTCGCCATCTCCGCCGGCCCCCAGGCCGGAAAAACCCTCTCGGTCATCTATGCCGCCAGCGACCTCGGCTACGTTTACGCGATCAACGCCACCGCCATGGCCGGCGTGCCCGCCGGCACCATCCTGTGGAGCAAACGCTTCACCCAAAACCGCCCCGGCGGCATGGGCGCGCTCAGCACGCCCGTCATCGACTTGAAACGCCAGCGGCTCTACACCGTGTGCGCCGACGGCCACAAACAGCCCCACCAAGCCTACGCCCTGGATCTGCGCAGCGGCGAGGCCCACCCCGGCTGGCCGTTCGCGATCAGCGCCGCCGCCGTCAACGCCCCCGGCGTCAACCGCAACGGCGCCGCCCAGTTTCCCGAAGGCCCGCTCATCCAGCGCGGCGCGCTTAACCTCAGCCCCGAGGCCACGCGCCTCTACGTCTCTTTCGCCAAGGGCGGCCGCTCGCCGGGGTGGATCGTCGCACTCGACACCGAAAGGGCCGCCGTCGCCACCGCGTTCTCCGCCACCGCCAGCAAGACCGAGATCCAGGGCGGCATGTGGGCCTCCGGCGGCCCCACCGTCGATCCCGAGGGCTTCATCCACATCGCGACCGGCTCCAGCGTCCAGGTGATGATCAAGAAGCTCGGGCTCCCCGGTATCTTCTTCGAGAGCGAGGGCAACTGGGGGCAGTCCATCCTGCGCCTGGGCGACGACCGCGAGGCGGGGTTTTCCCTGGCCGGCACGTATTCGCCATTCAACTACGCGCAGGCCCAGGTCATGGACATCGATCTCGGCAGCAGCGGCGCCACCGCCATCGATCTCGATCCCGCCACCACCGCCACGCCCAAGCTCCTCGTCTTCGCCGGCAAGCAGGGCAATGTTTACCTCCTCGACCGCGCCCAGATTCCCGGCTCGCTCGTCAAACGCCCGCCGCCGAGCGGGGATTCCCGCACCGACGGCTCCCTCCTCTCGCCCCAGCCCCAGCCGCAGTTCGGCCAGCGCGGCCCGCTCATTCTCTTCGGCCCCTACGCCGATACCAACGCCGCCAATAACCAGGCCCGCAGCCGCACTATGGGAAGAGCGCGCCCGACGAACTCGCGCCCACCGGAAAATACAACGAGCCCACCGTCGTATACGGCCTTGTCATCGTCGGCACGGATCGCATCCAGGCCTTCGGCTTGCTGCCGCGCACCCCGCCCGCCCGCCCGGTGTTCCCGGACTTGTTCGCTGCGTCCGCCGAAGCGGCTTTTCCCAAGCCCGCCGCCGATCCCCGGCTCCTGCAGGCCGGCAGGACCGTCTTCGATCAACGCTGCGCGGCCTGCCACGACTCCGGCGCGCCGGGCATCCCCGCCCGCGACCAGATCAGCAAGATGGACGTCGCCCGCATCACCGATTCCCTGCGCGTCGGCCTGATGAAACCCCAGGCCGCCGGCCTGAGCGACCGCGAGATCAGCGGGGTCGCCACCTACGTCAACTCCCTCGCCCTGGCGCCCTCCGCGCCCGCTTCCGTCCCGGCCCAGCCCGAGAAGATATCCATCACCGGCCGCGCGCTGTATGTTCGGAACTGCATCACCTGTCACATGCCCGACGGCTCCAGTGTCGCCGCGGGTTTTCCCGCCCTGCGCGGCAGCGTGGTCGTGCGTGGCGAACCGTCCGCCCTGATCCGCGCCGTGCTGAGTGGTCCAACGCCCGCCGGCGCTTCGCATGCGTTTGGCGACACGTTGTCCGGGGCCGAGGCGGCCGATCTGCTCGCCTATGTGCGCCAGGCTTTCGGCGGTGGCGCGACCGCGATTCAACCCGGCGATTTCCCCAATTCCCCATGAGCTACCAACGTGATTTTGAAAAACGCCTGCGCGTCGCCGTCATCGGCGTCGGCTCGCACAGTTATCGCAACATCCTGCCGACGCTGCATCACCTGCCGGTCGAGCTCGTCGCGCTCTGCGACCTGAACCTCGATCTGGTAAGACGCACCGCCGCCGAATACGGCGTGTCCCGGTGCTTCACCCGCACCGCCGAGCTCTATGCGCAGGCCAAGCCCGACGCCGTGTACATCTGCGTCAGACCGAACCAGCATCCCGCGCCCGCCATCGAAGCGTTCGACGCCGGCGTGCACGTATGGATGGAAAAACCCCCCGGCGTGCTCGCCAGCGAGGTCGAGGAGATGATCCGTCATCGCGGCGACCGCGTCGGCATGGTCGGTTTTAAGAAGGCCTTCATGCCCGCCACGACCAAGGCCCGCGAACTCTTCGTCACCGGGAAATATGCGCCGGTGCGCACCATTTTCGTCGTTTACCCGATGGATATTCCCTCCGACGGCGCGGAAGTGCTGGCCAAACGGAAATTCCAAAACTGGCTGGCCAACGGGTGTCACCCGCTCGCGTTTCTCATCGCGGTCGGCGGCCCCGTGGCCGCCGTGACGACCCACCGCAGTCAGCTCGGAGGCGGCGCGCTCGTGCTCGAATACGCCAGCGGCGCGATCGGCAACCTCCACCTCGCCGAGGGCGCGAACAACTCGCAACCGCTGGAGCACTACTCCGTCTTCGGCCAAGGCGCGCACCTCACCATTGATAACGTGAGCCGCGTCGCGCTGCACCGCGGCATCCCTTTCGATTACGGGCGCACCACGAGCTTAGTCCCGCCCGCGGGGAGTCCGGCACGGTGGTGTGGGAACCGCAGGCGATGCTCGGCACCTTGGATGACAAGTCCGCGTTCACCCAGGGCACTTTTGAGGAGATGCGGACGTTCTGCCAACTCGCCCTCGGCGAGCGGCCGGTCAAAAACATCGCCACGAATCCCGCATCCCTCGAATTCGCCCTTTACCTCATGCGCGTCTACGAGGCCGCCCTGGTCTCCACCGGCGACCGCGTGGTCATTTCGTGGGAGCGGTGGGCGGGGTGGGGTGTTTTTACCGGGAGAGAGGCCGGCGACGACGGTGGACAGGGGGGCGCGGCGCGGGCGGGGCAAAAATGCGACCTTGACTCGGGGCGGAGGCTTTGAGTTTTTGACCGTTTTCTACAAGCAAACCCTCGACTACCGAACACCATGGCCAACACCAAATCCGCCATCAAGGCCGCCCGCAAGACCATCGGCCTGACCGCGCGCAACAAAGCGACCAAGACCCGCCTCAAGACCCTCCAGAAGAAGTATCTCGCCGCCGCCAAGGGCGAGGACAAGGAAGCCGCCAAGGCCGCCGCCAGCGCCTACACCTCCGCGATGGACAAGGCCACCAAGTCAGGCGTCGTACACAAGAACGCCGCCGCCCGCGCCAAATCCCACACCGCCAAGGTGGTCTTCGCCAAGTAAGCCGCCACCCGCCACCCGCCACCCGCCACCCGTGGCCCGCCTCTCGTCTGAGCCGGTCGCGGTGGGGTGGGTTTTTTCCTTTTCGTCCCGCGTTCGCCGCAATGGCGACGCGGGTTTTTTCGTGAACGGGCGGGATAGGCGCCGGATTATTGAACTTACGTTCAATCCTACGTGGAGAGCGGCGGTGTCGCGCGTGCGGCGTTTTTGCGGTGCGCGCTTGAGCCTGGCGGCGCGGCGGGCTGTGTTGGGCGTTCATGGCTGAAACCCCTTCCATTCAACTCTGGCTGAGCCCTGGCGCGGAGGAGAGCTGGCGGCAGGTGGTGCTTCCCTGGCTGGTGGCGGGCCGGGGGCGTTTGGAACGTGGCTACGTGATCGTGCCGACGCGCGGGCAGGCACAAGCGCTGAAGCAGCGGTGTCTGTCGGAGGGCGTGGCGCTCCTCGGCGTGGAGTTTCTTTCGCCGGGACTGGCGCGAAAAAAGTGGATGGCGCTCGCGGGCGACACCGGCGAGTGCGGCGACGGCGACGAAGGCGGCGCCTTGGCCCGGGCGGCACGGCCCGCCATCGGGCGCGAGTTGTTGCTGCTCGGTTTGCGGACTTTGGTGGCGCGCCGCCTGGCACCGCTGGCGGTGGCGGAAGAGGGTTGGGGGTTCTGGAAGAGTTTGCAGAGTGATCCCGAGCGGGCGCTGGACGACTTCGACGAGCTGCTGAAGGGCGGTTTCAGGGCGGTGGATTTTCCGCTCGCGCCCCTGGCGGATGTTTTTGGCGAGCTGACGCGCTGGGTGGAGGAGCGCGGGTATGCGTTCGCGCCGGTGCAGGCGGAGTCGGCCGGCCTGGCGCGGGTGGGGCGGGACGCGGCGCGCATCGGCGGACGCCTGCTGGTGTGCGGGCCGGGGGCGGAGCTTTGGGGCGAATTTTTTAACATGGCGGCGTTCGTGCGCCGTTGCGGCGACGTGACGGTGGTGTTGCCCGCGCCGGAGTTTCGCGGGCGCGCGGTATTGGATGAAAAATGGGTCGAGCTGTGGCGGGTGTTGCTCGGGGTCGAGGCACAGGCGCTGGAGGTGGCGGAGGCGGCGGGCGGGGACGGCGGTGGCGGAGGGGCGGATAAACCGGATGTATATGCGGTCGAGGGGGGCGGGGTGGGCTGTGCGGCGGTCGCGGCACTCTGGACGCACGGGCCGGGCTCGGCGGGGCGCGCGACGGTGCGGATCGGGCGCACGCGCGCCGACGAGATGGAGCTGGTGGTCGGGGCGGTGGAGGAGCGGCTGGCGGCGGGCGCGGAGAATATAGCGGTGATCTTTCCCGCGGCGGACGCGGCGCATCATCGACTGACGCGGCGACTGGCGGCGCGCGGCATCGTTTTTGTGGATCTGCTGGGCACGGCGGGCGCGCCGCCGGTGGACGTGCAGGCGCAGCGCGCGTTGCTGGCGTATCATGTAAAAGGCGGACGGCTGGAGGAACTGCTCGCGCTGTGGCCGCTGCTGCGCGCGATCGGCGCGGCGACGCTTTCCCTGGGCGAGGCGAGGCGCGCCTGCGAGCGGGCGTTTGACGAGACACAGTCCCACGCGGTGGAGAAAAACCTGCCGTATTGGCGCGGGAGCGCGAAGGTGGAGTCGCTGGTGGACATCGTGGGCAAACTCGGGGCCGCGTGGCCGGACGAGCTGACTTTGGCGGACGCGTTGCAACGGCTCCGCGCCGTGTGCGCGGCGCTCGCGCTGGAGCCGGCGGCGACGGGGGCGCTGGAGGTGTTTGCGGGGCGTTCGCCGGAGGCGTATCCGCGAGCGGTGGTGTTGGCGACGCTGGCCTCGTTTTTGCCGGAGAACTCGCCGGTGCGCGACGCGCCGGGGCGAAGCGGCTTTGCGCGGGTGACCTTGACGACGCGGCGGCGGGCGGAGGGCGCGGCGTGGTCGCACCTGGTCTTCGTGGAGTGCAACGCGGGGGCGTGGCCCGAGCGGCGCGAGTCGAGCTGCTGGTTGACCGACGCGCACCGCGAGGCCTTGAACGAGCGCGGGCGCTTCGGTATGGGGCTTTTCACGACCGAGGATCGCGCGGCGCTGGAGCGCGCGGGCTGTGCGGCGCTGGCGCGCGACACGGCCCATGAAGTGGTGTTTACGGCGGCCTTGTTTGACGACGAGGAGCCGGAGCTGAAACTCGCGCCCAACGCGTGGCTGGAGCGCGTGCTCTGGGCGCGCGGCGAGGGCGGGCCGGAGGGCGATCTGGAAAAGGCTTTCGAGCGGCTCGCCACGGGCCCGCAAGCGGCGGGGAGCGGTGAGGAGAACGGGGGCGGGCCGACGGGGCCGACGGGGACGGCGGGGTCGGGGCCGAGCGAAGGGCACGGGGAGAACGCGAGGGCGCTCGACGCGTGGCACGCGGTGTGGGCGGGGCGGCGGGACGCGGCGCGACCGTTCGACGAGTTTTTCTTTGCGGGCGATCCGGCGCGGATAACGCCGGCGAGCCTGACGGCGCGGCGCATCGAGGCGGGTGTGCGCGATCCGGCGGAGCTGTGGTTCGATTCGGTGCTGGACTCGCGGCGGGTGGAGTGGACGCCCTTCACCCGCGCGCGGCGGCGGGTACTGGGGCAGCGTGCGCACGAGGCGCTGGCGATGGCTTTGCGACCGGCGACCGCGACGGCGGGGCGCGCGCTGGGCGAGATGCCGCTGCAGCCCGAGGCGGCGGCGCGGTTGGCGGCGGCGCTGGCGGCGCTGCGCGCGCGGTGGCCGGCGGATATTTATTGGGACTCGTTCCATGCGGAGTTGACGCAGGTGTGCGGCGCGTTGCTGGAAAACGTGTATGCGCTGCCCGAGTCGGGGCGCTTCGTGGCGACGGAGGCGTGGCTGCCGGCCGGGGCGACGATCCCGCTCGGCGGCGGGCGCCTTCCGGTGGTGGGGCGCATGGATCTGGTGCGGCTGGATCGGCCGGACTGGCGCGGGGCGCGGGTGGACGTGATCGACTTTAAGACGGGCGGGGATCTCTCGCTCTCGGCGGCGCGCATGGCGCGCGACGGCTCGTCGCTCCAGCTCGGGGTGTATCTGGCGGCGGCGCTATCGCTCGGCGCGGCGGGCGGGCGGGTATGGATGGTGAAGCCGGGCGAGGGCGAGGCGGCGGCGCTCGGCGCGGAGGAGCTGGACGCGGCGCTGGCCCCGCTGGCGCGGCTGGAGCGGTTTTTCGCGACCGGCGTCTACGGGGCGCTGACCCGCGACCGTTCGGAGTATGCGCCGCCTGGTTACGCGTGGCCGCTGGCGTGCGCGCCGGTGCCGGAGGCGACGCTGCGGGCGAAGTTCGCGGCGACTTTCGGCGGCTCCGCGGACGGCGGGGCGGGGGAGGGGGCGCGCGATGAGTGAGTCCGTATCCCCGCTGGCCGACCAGGTGGCGCGCGACCGGTTCCGCGACGAGTGGCACCGTAACTTCGCGGTCAGCGCCAACGCGGGCTCGGGCAAGACGACGGCGATCTCGGAACGGCTGGCGGCGATGGCGCTTTCGCCGGGCGGGGCGGGGA
>JBBRHC010000047.1:0-15857 GCA_038223295.1 Opitutales bacterium | reverse complement strand
CCAGACGTCGCCGCGGGGCAGGATGCCGAGGTCGCGAAGGGCGGCGCCGCGACGCGGGCGCACACCCGCGCCGGGCAGCACGGGGGGTGCGGCGGAGGAGCCGGCGGACGGGGCGAGGGTGAGAACGCGGGCGCGGCGGATAAACAGACTCATGGGGCGGGCGGTGGACAGTGGGCGGGTGGGGGACGGGACGCCGGTGGCACGTGTCAGACGATTTTTAGTTTGGGCAGGTCTTGGCCGTCGATGAGGCCCACGGGTTTTCCCTCGGCGTCGGTGACGATGAGGTCGTCGATTTTGTGGGCTTCGAAGAGCCTCAGGGCATCGACGCCGAAGGCGTCGGCGGGGATGGTTTTGGGCGCGCGAGTCATGAAGGTGGCCACGGGTTTTTGCAGGAAATCCGGGCCGGTGAGGGCGCTGCGACGGAAATCGCCATCGGTGAGGATGCCGGTGAGTTTACCGGTCTTCGCGTGGACGAGGGCGATGCTGCCGCTCTTGGCCTTGGTCATGCGCAAGATGGCGTCTTGCAGGGTGATGGTCTCGGCGGCGATGGGCAGGCGGTCGCCGCTGCGCATGATGTCGCCGACCTTCAGGAGGAGGACGCGACCGAGGTTGCCGGCGGGGTGGAAGCGGGCGAAATCGTCCCGCGTGAGGCCGCGCGCCTCAAGCAGGACCATGGCGAGGGCGTCACCGAGGGCGAGGGCGGCGGTGGTGCTGGCGGTGGGGGCGAGGGCCAGCGGGCAGGCCTCCTTCGGCACGGTGTAGAGCAGGCGCAGCTCGCAGCCGGCGGCGAGGTCGGAGTCGGGCCGGGCGGTGAAGGCGACGAGGCGCACGCCGAAACGGCGTAGCACGGGGACGAGTTTCAGCACCTCGTCGGTCTGGCCGCTGTTGGAGAGGATGAGGGCGGCGTCGCCTTCGCCGACCATGCCGAGGTCGCCGTGGAGCGCCTGGGTGGCGTCGAGGAAACAGGAGGGCGCGCCGGTGCTGTTGAAGGTGCCGGCGAGTTTTTGCGCGATATGGGCGGATTTGCCGACGCCGGTGAAGACGAGTTTGCGCCCGGCGAGGATCGTGGCGTGGACGGCGCGGGCCACGTCCACGAAATCAGGGCCGAGCGCGCGGGCGGTGGCCGCTATGGCTTCCTGTTCGATACGAAGGGCTTGGCGGGCGCGGCGGAGGACGAGGGTGGAGGCGAGTTCCATTTAGGATTTGTGTCCGTGGGGGAGTCGCGAGACTTGGACTCTGGTATTTTGCGTTCAACTCCCTTTTGCCCTTTCGTACGTCGTAGGCCATCACCGTTCCGCGTTATGCATCGTCGTCTGTCGTCTCTCCTCCTCGTCTCCGGTCTGATCGCCATCCCGCTTTTCCACACGGGCTGCGGACCGCAGACGGCCATGCCTTTCACGGCCGAGGCGGACGATCCCGACTACCGGCGCGGCAAGGAACTGTTACGCATGGGACGTGAGAAGGAGGCGTTGTCGATTTTCCTCAAACTGATCGACGAGCGCGGCGGCGCGGCGGCGGAATCGCACCTGGAGGCGGGCATCCTTTATCAGCGCTACATCAAGGAGCCGATCTTCGCCATCTACCACTACCGGCGCTACCGCGAGCTGAGGCCAAACTCCGAGCAATCGCGCCTGGTGATGCAAAGCATCGAGGCCTGTATCCGCGAATTCGCGCGCACGCTGCCGGCGCAGCCGATGGACAACCAGGAGGACCGCACGGTGTTGATCGACGCGATCGACCGCTTGCAGCGCGAGAACATGCAATTGAAGGAGCAACTCGTCGGCGCGCGCGCGGCCGTGCTCGACAATTCGCGTCAATCGGCGGCGGGTGCGAGGGGCGCGGCGGACGGTGGCCCCTATCCCTCGGCCGTCGGCGAGCCCTCGCAAGGCTACGCGGTGGACGAGACGACCGGGCTGGCGCCGGAATACTCGGCTCCGGTGGGCGTGGTGCCGGTGCCAAATCCCACCGCACCGACGCCGGCACCGGTGCCGCCGCCTACGCCGCAACCCGGGATGCCGGCGGCGACGACGAGGCCACCTCAGCCCGCACCCACGCGCCCGATTCCGGGCGGCTACCGCAAACACACGGTGAGCCAAGGCGACACGTTGATGAGCATTTCGCTCCGCTACTACGGCAACCGCTCGCGCTGGCGGGAGATCTTCGCGGTGAATCGCGACGTGCTGCCGAGCGAGACCGCGCTCAAGATCGGCATGGAGCTGAAAATCCCGCAATAAGTGCGGGACGCCGGGCGCGGCGGGGCGCGGTCAGTAGCCCTTGCCGGACTTCTTCAGGCTCTCGTCATGGCGAATGTCTTGGGCGTCGCTGAGGAAAACCATCTCCTCGGCGATGTTGGTGGCGTGGTCGGCGATGCGCTCCAGCCCTTTGCTGATGAACATCAACTCAAGGGCGCGGGTGATCGTGCCGGGCTGCTCGATCATGTAGCTGCTTAACTCGCGGTAGAGTTGGCGGTTGATGGCATCGACTTCCTTGTCGCGCTTCACCACCGCGACGGCCTTTGCATTATCGGCGTGCAGGAAACACTCCAGCGCCTCGCGCAGCATCTCGATGGCCATGGTGGCCATGCGCGGGATGTCAACGTAGGGCTTGAGCGGGGGCTCGGCGGCGAGGCGGATGGCGCGTTTGGCGATGTTGGTCGCCTCGTCCCCTACCCGCTCCAAGTCGTGGGATGCCTTCATGCCGACGATGACCAGGCGCAGCTCGGTCGCGACGGGCGCGCGGAGGTTCATGTAGCGAATCGCTTCGGTATCGATGCGCTTCTCAAGATCGTCGAGCTCGTCGTCGGCGGCGATGACACGTTCGGCGAGTTTGATGTCGCCGGTCACCAACGCCTGCAGGGCATCGCGCACCTGACGAACCGCCACCTCGCCCATGCGAAGGAGGTCGGAGCGAAATGTTTCCAATTCAGAGTCGAAGAAGCGCTTCATTTTATCAGAGGGATAATCACGAAAAACACGGAATACACGAAAGGGATGAGAATCCCGACGCGCGTGGGTGTTTATTCAGGTTTTCGTGTGGTTCGTGTTTTTCGTGTTTAGAGCCGCAGCTTTCTCAGCCGAAACGGCCCGAAACGTAAGCCTCGGTTTGTGCATTCTTCGGATTCATAAAGATGTTACGCGTCTCGTCGAACTCGATGAGTTTACCCATGTAGAAAAATGCGGTCTGGTCGGAGCAGCGGGCGGCCTGCTGCATGGAGTGGGTGACTATGATGATGGTGAACTCTTTTTTCAGCTCGTGGATCAACTCCTCGACCTTGGCGGTGGCGATGGGATCGAGCGCGGAGCAGGGCTCGTCCATGAGGATGACCTCGGGCTCGACCGCGATGGTGCGGGCAATGCAGAGGCGTTGCTGCTGGCCGCCGGAGAGGCCGAGGCCGATCTCGTGCAAACGATCCTTCACCTCGTCCCAGAGCGCGGCGCCGCGGAGGGACTTTTCCACCACCTCGTCGAGCTTGGTCTTGCTCTTCACGCCCTGGATGCGAAGGCCGAAGATGATGTTCTCGTAGATGGACTTGGGGAATGGGTTCGATTTCTGAAAAACCATGCCCACGCGCTTGCGCAGCTCGATGGGATCGACGGAGCGACCATTGATGTCGATGTCGCGGATCTTGATGTGGCCGCGCTTCACCGAGGTGCCGTCGATGAGGTCGTTCATCCGGTTCAGGCAACGCAAAAGGGTCGATTTACCGCAACCGGAAGGCCCGATGAAGGCGGTCACGCGTTTGTCGGCGAGCCTGAGGTTGATGTCGAAAAGGGCCTGTTTGGCCCCGTAGTAAAAATCGAGGTTCTCGATGTCGATCAAGGTCTCCGCGCGCTCGCCGCCGGGCGTGGCGGAGGGCGGGGGCGGGGTGGTGAGGGTGCGAGTGAGCGGAGCGGCGGACGAAGCGGATTCCATGGACGCGGCGGGATTAGGTCGAGTGGTGGCGGGACGGGAGAGGGTGGCGGTGCTCATGGCGGGGAAAGAGAGGGAGTCGAAAAAGGGATAAAATTACCACTTATAGCGGCCACGGAGCTTGTTGCGCAGCACGATGGAGCTGGCCGCGATCAACGCGACGATGCCGAGGAAAACAAAGGCGGTGCCGTATTGCACGCGTTGGGTGTAGTCGTTTTGCGGTATCTTCGATGACACCACGTAGATGTGGTAGGGCAAGGCCATGACGCCCTGGAAGAAAAAGTCGGACATGTCATCCACATCCCACGGCAGTTTATCGCGCACCACATAGGCGGCGGTAAACATGATCGGGGCGGTCTCCCCGGCCACGCGCGCGATGCCGAGGATGGACGACGTGAGGATACCGGGCATGGCGTAGGGCAGCACGTTTTTGCGGATGGTCTGCCACTTGGTCGCGCCCAGCGCGAGCGAACCCTCGCGAAAGCCCCTCGGAACGGCCTTCAGCGCCTCCTCCGAGGCGGTGATGACCACGGGCAACACCATGAAGGCGAGAGTGAACCAGCCGGCGAGGAGCGAGACGTTCCAGTCGAGGTAGAGCACGAACATCGCGAAACCGAACAGGCCGAACACGATGGAAGGCACGCCGGCGAGATTAAGGATAGCCAGGCGGACAAAACGCACGAAAGGCCCGTCCTTGGCGTATTCGCTGAGAAATATCGCCGAGGCCACGCCGAGCGCGAGCGCGATGGTCATCGAGCCGACGACGAGCAAGACGGTGCCGACGATGGCAGGCCAGATACCGCCGGCCGCATAGACGAAACTCTGGGCGGTAAACTTGGGCGCGGGCAGACCGGCGGCGGTGGCTTTGGCGATTTCGGCCTCGCGGAAGGTGCGATACTCGGTATCGCCCATTTCGATTTTTTTACCTTCATGCTCAAAGACATACAAAGTCTCTGGCGCGCTGAAAAGGAAGGTGTTCGTGACGTAGGGGAACGAATCGGTGAGGACGAAGGCACGCGTTACGGTGGGCAGACCCTTCCAGATGATGTCGGCGAAAACGAACAGGCCGCAAAACAGCACCAAGTAGGTGGCGACGCGAAACACCCAGGCGACGATGAGCTCGGCGCGGCGCGCGCCGCCGGCGCGGGGCGCGAAGGGATTGGACCCGGAAATCGGAGCGGAGACGGGGGCGGTGGGGACGGAGGTGGGCATGACGACGGGCGCGGCTCAGCCGATGGAAATTTTATACCGGCGCACGATTTTTTGCGCGAGGAAGTTGACCAGCAACGCGATGAAAAAAAGCAGCAGGCCGACCACGAAGAGCGCGCGGTAGTGGATGCTGCCGGGCACGACCTCGCCCATTTCCTGGGCGATGATGCCGGTCATGGTGTGCACCGGCTGGGTGACGACGGCCAGACCGGCGGTGAAGTCGGGGATGGCGATGCGGTTACCCGCAGTGAGCAAAACCACCATGGTCTCGCCCACCACGCGGCCAAAGCCGAGCAACACCGCCGAGATGATGCCCGAGAGAGACGCCGGCACGATGATGCGCAGGATGGTCTGGAGCCGGGAGGCGCCGAGCGCGTAGGAAGCCTCCTTGAAGGAGCGGGGCACGTTGTTGATGGCGTCCTCGGCGAGGGTGAAAATAGTGGGAACGGCGATGAGGCCGAGCAGGCAGCCGGCGGTGAGGGCGTTGAGGCGCTCGGCGAAGGGGAAGCCTGGGAACCACGACAACCAATCCCAACCCGAGGCCTGGCGGAGAAACTCGCCCAGCACGGCGATGCCGAAAAAGCCGAGGACCACGGAAGGGATGGCCGAGATAAACTCGATGGTCGGCTTGATCGCACGCTGCTCGGCGGGCGAGGCGAGCTGGTTGACGTAGATGGCGGCGCCCACTCCGAGCGGCACCGCGAGGGCAAGGGCTATCATCGAGACGAGCATGGAGCCGGCCAGGAGCGGCTTCACGCCGTACCAATCCTGCCAAAAACTCGCGGTCAGCCACTCATCGCCGAACATGAAGGAGGTGAATGACCGCCAAACGGGGACCGGCGCGGAGTAGTCCCAGGCTTTCATCTGGGCGAGAATGGCCGGAAACCCGGCTACATACTCGGTGGTAAGGGTTTGCAAACGCGTCATGCGCTCGCTCAATTCCAGGGTCGGGAGGACGGGGGGCGCGGCGACGATCTCGCTCAGGCTTTTCGCGAAGGCGGCGGTCGTCTCCTCGTAAAGCGGCAGGGTGCCGGTGAGCGCGGCGACTTCGGCCCCGAAGTCGATGGTCTCGAGTTCGACGGTGGCGGCTTCCTCGGGCTTGCCGGCGGCGATCAACTGTTGACGCTGCTCGATGCGGTTTCGGTTGTTTTGGTGGCGGGTCTTGATCGCGACGGCGACGTCCCCGAGTTCGGAAAGCAGGCCGCGCACCGGATCGACCGCGTCGGAATAGCGACCGGTGAATTCATCGAAGGGGGCGAGGCGCGTGGTGGCTTCGGCAACGCTCAACTTGTCCGCATCGGTGTAGTGGCGCAGGGTGCGGAGACGCAGATCGGAGAGATAGCGGGTGAGCGCGGTGTGGTCCTTCTCTTGTTGACGGATGAAATCGACGTATTCGAGGCCGGCTTGGCGGTAGATGGTGAGGTTGTCACGATTCTGGCCGAAGAAAGTGGAGCCTTCGCGAAAGAGAAAAAGCGTGATGAGCGCGAGAACGATGACGGCGACGAAGGCGTTGCCCCCGAAAAAGCCTTGGATACACTCGTCCAAGGTGAGCCCGAGGAAGCGCGTTCGCTCCTTCTGGATGCGGAATGGCCGGGCGGAGGGCGGCGAGGTGGTGGGCTCGGGCGACATGCGAGGGAAGCAGATGGGCGAAGGTCGAAGCGGGAAGGACTAACGAACGAAAGGAGACGAAGGAAAAGGGAGAGGCCCGCCCAACAGTGCGTCAAGCGGGCCTCTGTAAAGGTCTGGCAACGGGAACGGGACGAGGCGACGTCGCCGCGAAGGCGACGCCCGGTCGTCTCAAATCCCGAGAAATGAGCTGGTTACTTAACCGCTGAAATGAACCCGACTTTTTCGACGATGGCTTGGCCAGTGGGGCTAAGGGTAAACTCGATGAACTTGGCGGCTTCGCCGGAGGGCTCGCCGTTGGTGTAGTAAAAGTTCGGACGGGCATAGGGATAGGTCTTCTCAAGAATCTCTTTTTTACCGGGGAGATGGCCTTCGATGGAGATGACCTTGATGCCGGGCTCCTTGGTGTAGGCGAGGCCGACGTAGCCGATGCCATTGGGGTTGTTGGCGACCTCCGAGACGATCTGCTCATTGCCGGCCATCTTTTGGGACGAGGAGGCGTAGTCGCGCTTCTTCATGGCGAGATCCTTCCAGTCGGAATAGGTGCCGGAAGAGGTGTTGCGCGTGTAGATCGAGATCGATCCGGGGGTGCCGCCGACGGCCGACCAGTCGGTGACGTCGCCGGTGAAGAGTTGCTCGACCTGGCGCTTGGTCAAATCGCTGATCGGGCTATCTTTGTGGACGATGACGGCCATGCCATCGAAGCACACGATGAGGGGCTTTAACTGCACGCCTTTGGCGGCGGCGGCGGAAACCTCGGTAGCCTTGGCGCGACGGGAGGACATGCCGATCTGGGCCGTGCTGGTCGTGATGGCGGTGATGCCGGTGGTGGAGCCTTCGGCGGCGATCTCGAAGGATGTGCCGGGGTTGGAGGCCTTATACTCTTCGGCGAGCATGGGCACGAGTTTGGCGCCGAGGGTGTCGGATCCTTTGATGACAAGCTTCTGCGCCGAGGCGGTGACGACGGTCGCGAGAAGCGCGGTGGCGAGAATGAGGAGTTTTTTCATGGTAAGTTAAACGAGTGCAGGAGGGAGGGACAGACGTTGGCGGGGATGGTAACGAAAGGTCAGGTCCGGGAATGTGACTTTCGTGTAACGGGATTTTAGAACTTGGCCGAGAGGTCGATCTGCAGTACCTGGGCTTGGCCGAAGCCATTGCCGCGGGAGGCACCCAAGATCCGATCCTGCTCTATGTTAAAGGAATTGAAGTAAGTGATAGTGCCGGTGATGGCGTCGGTGAAGCTATAGATGCCGGAGAGGATGAAGCCCTCCCCGTTCAGCAGGCCGGCGTTGAAATCGGAATCGAGGAGCAAAGAGCTGTAGGAGCCGTTGCCGACGTAGCGATACTCGCCGACCAGTTGATAGTCCCCGGCCAGACGATTTTCACCATAGCGAACGCCCACGTTATAAAGATGCGACTCGTCGTCGGCGGAGGCGCTGTTGGCGAGGCGGCGGGCGCGCTCTTCGCCATCGAAGTTATAGCCGTAAGTAGCATAGACCGCCATGGGCTTGCCGCCGACCGCAAACATATACTCGGCGGGCAGGAGGAACGTGGTGAGATCGGAATAGTTCGCGGTGTCGCTGGCCTGCGCGGTGGCATAGGCGGCCCGGCGGGCTGTCGCAATCTGCGCGGGCGTGGCGGCGGCGGGGTAGGAGAACGTGACCGCGCGGTCATGATCGGAAGGGGCGGCGAACACTACAAAAGTGGGCGCGACCTTCCAGGTCTTCGTGGCGTACTCTAGCTGGGCCATCCAGAGCAGCGAGGGCGAGATGGAGGTGTTGCCGATGGTGGCGGTCGTGGTGCCACCCGAGGTCGTGGTGCCGGTGCGCGAGAGGCTGCCAGCGTTGGCGGCGTTATTGTTCAATATAAACTGGCCGGCGCGCAACGACAGGAAGGAGCCCTGGAGGCCGACGTCATTATAAACAATCTCCTCGGCCGCACCCTCGAAGTTGACGTCGGTATCGATCCAGAAGCCGTTCACACCCGGGGTGTAGAACTTATGGGGCAGCTTGCCCACGCGCACGTCGATCGCATCGGAACCCAGGACGCCGATGTCCTTGTAGTTGATGTATACCTGACCGAAGTAAACGTTGTCCGTGTCCTTGCTAAAGTTATCGGTTGCGCTGCCGAGGTCGGCATTGGTGGAGGTGGCGCCATTGGCGGTTTCCATACGAAAGGAGGCGCTCCACTTGGGACCGAGATCAGCGGTCATGCCGAAGCGCAGGCGGTAGCGGAAACGATTGCGGTCACGATCACCGGTGAGCCGGGTGGCGTCGGTGGCGGACCCCGTGGGGTTCGGCTGCTCGTTATCGTATTGGTAACGCACACGGGCATCGCCGACGATGCGCAGGCGAGTGACGGCCGTGGCGACATCCACCTTGCCGGGAGAAGTGTAACCGAAGTCGCGCACCAGCTCGGTGCGGAGTTCTTCGCCTTCCTGATCGGTAAGGATGCCCTTGCGCACGAGAGCGTCGATGAGCGGGCCGCTGTCTTGGGCTTGTGCGACCGTGCAAGCTCCGACGACGAGTGCCGCGCCGAGAGCGAGGCGATTAACGAGGGATTGGGTAATCATGGGTGGTTTGCGGGGGGAATGAAGCGTAGCTTTACGGAACGGTTTCCTACCAAGCGGTGGGACGGAGCCTCGCACCGGATTGCGACGAGGGCATGGCTTTCATGTGACAACTTAGTGAATACGGACCGCAATTCATAAATCGCGATACCAGCGCACGGCGGGTAATCGTTTCATAATCATAGGCAAACGGAAAATGTCTCACAGGCATTTCCCGATAGCACACTGTTACGAAAACATGTCGTTTGCGTGTCAGCTTTTTGTTATTCCACCTTCCATAACGCCTCGTCCGCAGCCACATTCGACTCACTCCGATATCGCCCTTTACCCCGTCGCCGCATCACCACTTGGCTCGTTGCTGGCGGCTTCAGCCACGTTTGCCTCCGCTGTTTCATCGCTGGTCACCGCCGTGAGCTGCACCAGGTCGCGCAACGACACGAAGTGCTGGGCGAGGTCGAAGTCCCCGTCGAGGCCTCCCACGACCTGATTGAAGAGGTTTTTCTTCGACGCCTTCAGCGCCTCAATCCGCTCCTCGATCGTGCCGGCCGTGACCATGCGGTAGACGAACACCGTGCTCTTTTGCCCGAGCCGGTGCACACGATCCACCGCCTGCGCCTCGACCGCCGGATTCCACCAAGGATCAAGCAGGAAAACGTAGTCGGCGGCGTGCAACGTGATGCCGGTGCCGGCCGCCTTCAGCGAGACCAACATCACCGCCGCACCCCCGGCGGCCTGGAAGGATTGTACGGGTTTCAGGCGATCCAGCGTCATACCGGTGAGCTCGTAGCGGGGCAAATCGGGGAAATTCACCGTCAACGCCTCTTTCACGCGGTCGAGCAACATCACGAACTGCGAAAAAATGACGACCTTGTGCCCGCTGCCCACGATCTCGGCCAATTTCTCGATCAAAAGGGTGATCTTGCCTGAGTCGGCGAGCGGCGAATTGCGCCACGGCAGCATGTCGGGGTCGCAGCACACCTGACGCAGGCGGGTGAGCAACGCGAGGAAGCCGAAGCTCTTCTCTCGCATCGCCGCGCCCACGTCGTCGCCGAGACGCGAGAGGCCCTCGTTGCAGATGCGCGCGTATTCCGAGCGCTGCACATCGGTGAGCGGGCAGATCAACTCCATCTCCTGTTTCAGCGGCAGCTCGGAGGCGACCTCCGCCTTGGTGCGCCGCAACATGAACGGCGAGAGCTGCGCGCGCAGGCGCGCGAGCGTGCCCGCACGATCACCCACGATGGCGTTTTCAAACGCCATGCGCGATCCCAGCAGCCCCGGCAGCAGATAACGAAAAATCGACCACAGATCGAGCTGCCTGTTCTCCAACGGCGTGCCGCTCAACACGATGCGGTGCGCGGCGCGAATAGCGAAGCAGGTTTGGGTGACCTTCGCGTCGGGGTTTTTGATAAACTGGCCTTCGTCGAGCACCGCGTAGCCGAAGCGATACTTGGGCAGTATCGAACGGTGTTTGCGCAACTGCGTGTAGCTGGCCAGCCATACGCACGGCGCCCCGCGCGAGGAGAAATCGCGACCGGTTTTCAGGATATCCACCGTCAGCTCGGGATGGAACTTCGCGATCTCCTCTTGCCACACCGGCACCACGCTGGCGGGGCACACGATCAGGCCGGGCAAATCGTCGATCCGGCGCGCCGCCATCAAGGTGATGACCTGTAATGTCTTACCGAGGCCCATCTCGTCGGCCAGCAGACCGTGGCAACCTTTGTCCGCGAGATGCCACAGCCACTCGACCCCTCGCCGCTGGTAGGAACGCAGTCGCTCGGGCAACTCCAATGCCAGGCGCGGCCCGGCCAGCACGCTCTCGCGCCACGCCGCCAGTTCGGGCGAAAGCGTAATCTTGAAACGCGCGTCGCTGAACAGGGAGAAAATTAAATACGGCGACAGCGCGCCTTCGCCATGTGTCTCGGCCGCGCCCTTTTCCCAGGCTTTGACCACCGCGAGTTTCTCCACCGGCAAGGTCACGATGCCCACACTGGGCAGGATGACGGGCGTGGTGCTTTTGGTCGTGAGCACCTTTACCTCCGCGTCCGTGAGCAGGCGCTCGCCGGCCTTGAAAATCCACCTCAGGTCGAGCGCCGGCTCGCCCGTCGCGCCGCGCGCACCCCGCCGCGCGGTCGCGGCGACGGCCTCGATCGTGATCTCCTGCGGGCCTCGCAAAAGCAGCGCCGATGCGGCGTCGAGCTCCACGCCAAAGAGTTTTTTCCACGCCGGCAGGGTGATTTTGAGGAAATTCGGGATCTCCGCCACCGACCCCATCAGGTAACTGCCCTGCTCCTGACGATACACGAAATGCGCCTTTCGCGCATAAGAAGCGAGGCCGATGAGCTTGGCCCGCTCGCCCGAGCTGACCTGCGGCACGCCTGGTTCACGCGAGGCCGGGCCGAGCGCGGCGGCGCGGGATTTGTTGGTCGCGAGCCATTGCGCGGCGAAGGACAGGCCTTCGTCGGTGGTGCTAAAAACCAGGAACAGCGTGCGCGTGCCCTTGGCGAGCGCGGACGGATTCGCGGTCGGCGAGGACGAGGCCGCCGGCGCGACCCCGGCTCTGCGCTCGCCGCCGCTGCCGTTGCCACCGTGGCCGTTGCCATTGGCGGGGCTCGGGTGGCCGTTGGCCGCGCCTGCCCCCGGGGTCTCCGCCACGAAGGGGGGCAAGCTGTCCGGCAGAGGGGAAATCTCGTCCGCCACCAACTCCTCGATCTCATGCAACCCGGCCACCGCGAGGGCCTTGGCCGAGTCGAGATCGGTGGAGGAGGAGCGCACCGAAAACCCCTTTTCCGCCCACTCGATGACCGCGTATTCGTCCTTTTTGTCGATTCGACGATGCACGATCGCGTCCCCTCTCGTCAGCTCCAGCTCCCGCACCTCGCCGTCCCGGTAGATCGCGTGGCCCTGTTCGAGCTGCTCGGCGGTGAAGTAGGACTCCCAATTGTGCTCCAGGCGCGTGAACCAGAATTCCAGCGAGTGGGGGGTGTAGACGCGCTTCGGGCCGTGGTTTTGCATCCGCGAAAGGTTTTAGCGCAAGGCCGCCGAGTGTCCCCTTCAACCCTTATTTCACGCCCCGCAAAATCTCCGACAGGGCCGCGCGTGAGCGCTCCGTCGCCCCGCGGTTGCCGGCGTGCCAACGCGCGCCCGCCGCCCCCATCGCCTCGCGCTTTCTTCCGTCTATCGCAAGAGACTTAACCGCATCGGTTAACGCCGTTTCCGAATCAACCCGACGCAAGGCCCCGCAAGCCTCCAGCTCGCGCGCGATCACCCGGAAATTCGCCGTGCCCGGCCCCACCACGATGGCTTTGCCCAGGGCGGCCGCCTCGACCGGAGTTTGGCCTTCGGTATGCGGCGAAAGGGTTTTCCCGACAAAAACGAGGTCCGCCAAAGTCAACAACCGCGCCAGCTCGCCGGTCGTATCCGCCACCGCCACGTCCACCTCCCCCGCCGCCGTGCCCCGGGATCTCAGGTGAAACCGCAAGCTCGCGCCAAACCCACCTGCCTCGCCCGCCTCGTCCTCCGCACGCGCCTCGCCCGCCAACAAGGCCTCGATCTCGCCGCGCCGCTCCGCGTGGCGCGGGACGAGCAGGAGTTTCCAAACCGCTCCGTCCGCCGCCCCGGCGCTCAAGGCCCGCCACGCCGCCAGCAACGCCGCCTCTTCGCCCGGCCAGGTCGAGGCGCCGAGCAGGATGCGCGTCCCCTCCCCGAGCCCGAGTTCGCGGCGCAGCCGCGCCGCCTCGTCCCGCGACACCTCGGGCAGCGCGACGTCGAGTTTTACGTTACCCGTCACCACGATCCGCGACGCCGGCACGCCAAAACCCGCGAACCGCTCCGCATCGCCCACGCTCGCCGCCAGCACCCGCGTGAGCCCGCGCGTGAGCAATCGCGCCAGCGGCCCGAGCCGCCGCATCCTCCGGAAACTGCGATCCGAGAGCCGCGCGTTCACCGCCACCACCGGCACCCCGCGCCGCGCCGCCTGGTGCATGTGCTCCGGCCAGCGTTCACCCTCGGTCAGGATCGCCGCGTCCGCCTGCACCGCTCGCCACGCCCGCGCCGAGCAGGCCCAAAAATCCATCGGGAAATACGCCAGCGCAATCACCGCGCCGCACGCCCGATACCGCTGTTCCGCCAACGCGTAGCCCGTGCTCGTCGTGGTCGAGAGATACACCTCCACCGTCGGATCGTTTTTCCACGTTTCCAGCAAGGGCCCCACCGCCAGCACTTCGCCGACGCTCACCGCCTGCAACCACACCCGCCGCACGCCGACCCGCTTAGGCGGCAGGGCCGGCGTCGCGCCGAAGCGCTGGCCGAAATGCGCCGCGTAGCCTCCGCGCCTCCGCATGCGCCACCCGTAGTAGGGCGCGGCCAGCACGGCGAGCGGGAGAAAGAGGAGGCGATACAGCCAGAGCATGCGAAAGACGGACAGGCGCGCTAGGAACCGCATCCGCCTCGCGCGCTCAAAACAATTCCCCTGCGGCCCGCCCGCCGCCACGCCACGCCCTCACTCCGAGTCCACCATCGCGAATTGACGGTAGAGATCGAAATACTCCGCGCGATTGGCCAACAGCTCCGGGTGCGAGCCGCGCTCCACGATGCGCCCCTGGTCGAGCACCAAAATCTGGTCCGCACGCCGAATCGTGCTGAGCCGATGGGCCACCACAAAACTCGTGCGCCCGCGCAACAATTTCGCCAGCGCCAACTGCAAGCGGCTCTCCGTGATCGTGTCCACCGAGCTCGTCGCTTCGTCCAAAATCAGGATCCGCGGATCGGCCAGCAGCGCGCGCGAAAAACAAATCAACTGCCGCTGCCCGAGCGACAAGCTCGTGCCGCGCTCGCCCACCTCCGTCTCCAAACCGTCGGGCAGTTTCTCCAAAAGATCGAGGCAGTCCAGCGCGCGCGCCGCCGCCCTCACCTCGTCGTCGGTGGACTCCGGCCGTCCGAGGCGGATGTTGTCCATCACCGTGCCGGTGAAGAGAAAATTGGTCTGCAACACGATGCCCATCTGCCGCCGTAGCGAGTCGCCGCGAATCGCGCGAATCTCCTGTCCGTCGACAAACAACTCCCCCGCGCTCGGCAGATAAAACTTCGCGATCAGATTCACGATCGTCGTCTTGCCGCTGCCGGTGTGGCCGACCAGCGCGACCATTTGCCCGGGCTTGGCCGTGAACGTGATGTCGCGCAGCACGGGCCGCCCCGCGTCATACGCGAAACCGAGGTCGCGAAACTCCACCCGCGCCCCGCACTCCGCGCCGACCGCCGGCCGCGCGAGGGGCTTCGCGTCGGGGGCGTCCTCCCAATCCGGTTTCATGTCGAGCATGCGGAAAACGCGTTCCGCCCCGGCGAAAGACACGATGGCCTGGGTCTGCAACTGGCTCACCCGTTGCAACGAATCGAAGAACAAACTCGGCAGAAAAAAGAACGCGATGAGGCTGCCGATTTCCATCCCGGCAAATCCGTTCAGCGCCCCGTAGCCGCCCACCGCGAGCAGCGCCGCGAGGAAGATCTGGCTGTTCAGCTCGATCAGCGGAACGAAGAGCGACGACTCCCGCGCCAGGCCCACGTTGTTATCCGCGTGTTTGCCCACCAGGCCGGCGTAGATCGTGTCGTTTTTCGCCTGCCGCGAATGGCTCTGGATCACGCGCATGCCGCGCACCGACTCGGCCAGCGTCCCCGTTATCCGGCTCTGGCTTTCCGCCACCGCGCGCGACATCCGCCGCAGCCGCGGCGAGAAGTGGCGGTTCGTCACCCACACCAGCGGCCACACCGCCAGCAGGACGCAGAAAAGCACCCAGTTGTAGTAGAGCATCAGCGCCGCCGAGCCGATCATCTGCCCGAAGAGCAGCAGGCTGAAGAAAAACACCGACTGCACGCCGTTGCGCACCGACTCGATGTCCGTGATCACGCGGCTCAGGATGCCGCCGAGCTTCGTCTTCGTGTAATAGGCCATCGGCATCGCCTGCAGCTTCACGAACACCGCGTCGCGCAGATCGTGCACGATCGCTTCGCCCAGCTCCAGCGCCATACGCTGCCGGAAGTGGAAGGTCAGCTCGGTGAACACCGCCAACGCGAAAAACGCCGCCGCGCCCCACACCACGCCGGCGTAGTCGCCCGAAGTGATAGGGCCGTTGATCACCGCCGCGATCGCCCAGGCCAGCGCCGGTTTCTGGATCGAGCGCAGGACCGTGAACGCAAAGATCGCGTTGCGTTTCCGCGCGTAGGGCCGGGTAAACCCGAGTAGCCGCTTCGCCGTTTTCCAGCTCAGCGCCTTGCCCTCTGTCTCCGCCCCGGCGTTCGCGCCCGGGCCCTTGTGCATCGGTCCGGCGATGCCCGCCGCGGCCATGAGGCTCATGCGACGGCCTCCAGTTTTTCGTCCGCGTCGTCCGCGTCGTGCGCGAGCAGGCGGCGACTCTCGTCGTCCACCATCTGCAACATCGCCGCCCTTCGATAGGTGCCGTCGCGGTGCACCAGCTCCGCGTGCGTGCCGGTCTGCACGATGCGCCCGCGCGCCAGCACCACCATCCCGACCGCCCGCCTCAGCGTGCTC
>JBBRHC010000046.1:0-15867 GCA_038223295.1 Opitutales bacterium | reverse complement strand
CAACGAGACTCTCCTCCCCCTCTTCCCCTACCAGCGCGAAGGCATGCTCCTCCTCGCCTTCGCCGAGCGCGCGCTCCTCGCCGACGAGATGGGCCTGGGCAAGACCGCCCAGGCCGTCGCCGCCTGCGCCCTCCTCCACCGCCTCGGCCACGCACGCCGCGTGCTCGTCGTCACGCCCGCCTCGCTCAAGGGCGAGTGGGAGGAGCAGATCCGCCGCTTCACCACCCTGCCGCTCCGCCTCGTATTCGGCAACCGCGCCGCCCGCCTCGCCCTCTACGCCGACCCCCGGCCGCCCCTCTTCACCATCGCCAACTACGAGCAGATCGTCACCGACACCCTCGATATCAACGAGCACCTCCGCCCCGACATCGTCGTGCTCGACGAGGCTCAGCGCATCAAAAACTGGGCCACCAAAACCGCCCAGGCCGTCAAGCGCCTCCGCTCCCGCCACGCCTTCGTCCTCACCGGCACGCCCATCGAAAACCGCATCGACGAACTCCACTCCATCCTCGACTACCTTGACCCCACCATCCTCGGCCCCCTCTTCCGCTTCAACCGCGAGTACTACGTGCTCGACGACAAGGGCCGCCCCTCCGGCTACAAAAACCTCGACCAGCTCCGCGCCCGCGTCGCCCCCCTCATCCTCCGCCGCCGCAAGGCCGACGTCGAAACCGAGCTCCCCGACCGCACCGACCGCACCCGCTTCGTCGCCCTCACCCCGCGCCAGCGCGCCCTCTACTCCGAGCACCAGACCGAGGTCGCCCGCCTCGCCGCCCTCGCCCGGCGCCGCCCCCTGCTCCCCCGCGAGCAGGATCGCCTCATGATCCAGCTCGCGATGATGCGCATGGTCTGCGACACCCCCGCCATCATCAAAGGCCAGACCTGCGACGACTGCCCCAAACTCGCCGAGCTCGCCCGCATACTCGACGAGGCCCTCGCCGACCCCGACGTCAAAATCATCATCTTTTCCGAGTGGGAAAAGATGCTCGCCCTCGTCCGCGCCCACGCCACCGCCCACGGCATCGGCCACGCCTGGCACACCGGCTCCGTGCCCCAGCTCCGCCGCCGCGCCGAGATCCGCGCCTTCCGCGAAGACCCCGCCTGCCGCCTCTTCCTCAGCACCGATTCCGGCGGCGTCGGCCTCAATCTCCAGAACGCCAGCATCGTCATCAACTGCGACCTCCCCTGGAACCCCGCCCGCCTCGAACAGCGCATCGCCCGCGCCTGGCGCAAAAACCAATCCCGCCCGGTCACCGTCTTCAACCTCGTCGCCGAAAACACCCTCGAGCACGGCATGCTCGCCAGCCTCGCCCATAAACAAGACCTCGCCGACGGCGTGCTCGATGGCCGCGGCGACCTCTCCCGGCTAAAACTCCGCCGCGGCCGCGACGCCCTCCTGCAACGCCTGGAACAAGTCCTCGGCTCCACCCCCGGCTCCGCCCACGCGTCCGCCGCCTCCTCGCCCCGCGCCCCCGCCGCCGACCCCGCCGCCGCCTTCGCCGCCGCCGCCCGCGCCCGCCTCGGCCCCCGGCTCCTGCGTTGCGAAGAGACCTTCCCCGCCCCGCCCGCCGCCCCCGGCCCGCGCGGCCCCGGTTTCGTCCCGCTGCCTACGCCCGCCGCCCCGCCCACCGTGCTGCTCGCCGTGGTCGAGGGCTCCGCCTCCGAGGCCCGTCCCCACCTCGAAACCCTGCTCGCCGACACACCCTGGCCGGGCAACACCCGCCCGACCCTGCAAGTCCTCGATCAGGCCACTTGGTCCGCCCTCGAACTTCTCGCCAGCACCGGCATGCTCACCCTCCACACCCGAGCCTCGCGACCGCTGCTCGACGCGAAGCCCACCCATCCCCCCGCGCCGCCCCCGCTCTCGCCCGAGCAGCAAACCCGCCACGACCAACTCCGCGACCTCGCCCGCCGCAAGGCTCGCGCCGCCCAGGCCCTGCTCGCCGCCGACCTCGCCGACGAGGCCTTGCCCGCGCTCCGCGCCGCCGCCCTCGCCCATGCCCAGGCCGCCGCGATCGCCGCCCGCGCCCCCGAGCCCGCCGATTTGGTTGCCACGCTGACCGAGCCCCACCTCACCCGCTGGCCTGCGCCCCTCCGCCCCACCCTCGCCGCCCTCGCCCTTCCCGACGCCCCCCCGATTGTCCCCTCCGCCGCCACCGCCCTCATCACCGCCCTCCTCGTGTAGGGCGGGGTCGCCGCACCCCGCCGATCCGATCCCGCCGATCCGATTCCGCCGATCCGCTCCGTCCTCCGCTCCGCCCCCCTAAGCCTGCCTCCCGCGCCAGAATCCGCCCCACCGCCTCCTGCGCCGCCGCCATCCCAAAGGCCGCGGTCACCCACACCGCCGCCCCCAGCCCCGCCGCGCAGTCCAGCCGCGTGCTGCTCCCCGGCTCCGGCGCCGCCGCACAGGTGCCGTCCGCCCAGGGATACACCGGCGGCTCCGTGCTCCACACCGCGCGCACGCCGTAGCGATGCCCCTCGCCCCCGGGGAAACCGTGCTCCTTGCGCAAAGTCTTGCGCACCTGCCTCAGCAGATCATCCCCGCCCGACTCGCCCAGGTCGCCGATCCGCAGCCGCGTGCCGTCACGTTTACCGCCCGCCCCGCCCGTCGTCACCACCGGCAGCCCCCGCGCCACGCAAGCCGCGAGCAGCCGTGCCTTGTGCGCCACCGAATCGATCGCGTCCACCACCACCGTATACTCCGGCGCGAGCAACCGCTCCGCGTTCGACGCCACGAAAAACTCCTGGACCGCCTCCACCCGGCACCCCGGATTGATCGCCCGTATTCGTTCCGCCAATACATCGACCTTGGCCCGCCCGATCTGCCCGTCCAGCGCGTGGAGCTGGCGGTTTACGTTGCTCACGCACACCTCGTCGAGGTCGATGAGCGTGATCGCCCCCACCCCGCCGCGCGCCAGCGCCTCCGCCGTCCACGAGCCCACGCCCCCCACCCCGATCACGCAGGCATGCGCCGCCCGCAACCGCGCCAACGCCTCACGCCCCAGCAAGCGCCCCAAGCCCCCAAAGCGCGCCTCGTAAACCTCGTCGTCCCCGCCGCTCATGCGCGCGGAAACTGCACCCGCAGCAACGCCGCCAATCCCGCCTTGTCCAACTCCCGCCGCGCGATGGCGATCATCGCATCGTAAAGCGCCCTGTCATCCGCCCGATCCAGGCAGCCATTGAGGATCAAAAATGTCGCCGCGCTACCGATCGCCGTCCGTTTGTTGCCATCCAAGAATGCCTGGGATTCGGCCAGATTGTAGGCATAGCTGGCCGCCGCGGCGTAAAGGTCGCCGTCCGTGTAATGGCAGGCCATCTCCGCCGACCCCAACGCGGACAGGAAGGCGTTTTTGTCCCGCAGCCCGTCTATGCCCCCATGCCGCACCAGCGATTCGTGATGAATATCCAGCACGATATCCTCATCCAAAAACGCGGGAAACATCGGCCTATCGGGCTAGTTTGCGAAACAACTCCGGGTGCCGGTCAAACACCCCTTTGGACACCGCCCGGGCGCGTTCCCGCTCTGACAGACGACTCGCCGCGTCCGGGTTGCGCGTACGCTCTTCATCGCCAAAGACAAACACCTTGGTCTGCTCCTCCGGCGGCAGTTTCTTGATCAGTTCGATGATTTCGGTGGCGCTCATTTCGACCCCTAGGCTAGGCCCTCGCCGCGCAGCGCGCAAGCATGCCCTCCACCGCCAGCACCGCCCGCGCCTCGCGCTCCGCCTCCGCCCCGTGGACCCGCGCCCACCGCGCCCCGCTCGCCTCCAGCGCCTCCAGGAACACCCTCCGGCACATCGCCCGCCCCGCCTCGTCAGGGAAACAACGCTGCGGATCGGGCGACCAGGGTAAATCGGTATCACAAAACAAATACAAATCCGCCGCCCGCGCCCGCCGCCCCGCCTCCGCCCGCGCCCAGGGCGGGCACGCGCCGGGGAACAACAGGTCGTCCCACAGCGCGCAGGTCAGCAGATCCGTATCGTGAAAAACCACCCGCGCTCCCGCCGCCGCCGCGCGCCCCGCCGCCGCCTCTTCGCCCGCCACCTGACCGCGCGCGATAGCCTCCAGGTCGCCAGGTCCGATCATCCCGTCGTGCGCATCCCAGTATTCGCGCACATACTCCGCCGACCACGGCGCGCCAAACCGCGCCGCCAGCCGCTCCGCCAGCGTCGATTTACCCGTCGATTCCGGGCCAAACAACACCACGCGCCCCACGCGTTCCTTCACGACGCCGCCCCCTTCTCCGCCCCCGCCGCACGCGCCATCTCCCCCACCCGCGCCTCGACCCGCAGCGCTCGCGCCCACTCGCGCCAGCCGCCCGCCGCCATCACCCCGAAAATCGCGTAAAGCACCGCGAACCAGTAGTATTCCTTCACCCAAAACACCCCGACCGCCACCGCGTTGGCCAGCACCCAGCCCGCCCAGTTTTCCAACACCTTGCGCGCCTGCAAAATCTGCGCCGCCACACTGACCGCGAAAACAAATGCATCCGCCCACGCCAGCGCCGCCCCCGCCCGCTGCATGATCGCGCCCCACCCCACCCACAGCACCAAAACGCCGCCCGTCCACCCCGCCATTTCGCCCCGTCCGAGCCGGCTGATCGGCAGCCCGCCCTCCGCCCGCGCCGCCTCCTCCGCCCAGTGCCACCAGCCATAAGCGAGCGCCCCGAAATAAAAGACCTGCAACACCGTCTCCGAGTAAAGCCGACCCTCGAAACATACCCAGCCAAAGATCGCCACCTGCACCAGCCCGGCGGGGAAAGCCCACAGGCTGCGCTTCATCATCAACCACACGCCCACCACGCCGAGCACGGTGGCAAACTGCTCCGCCGGGCTCGCCCCCAGCGCCCCCGCCACGATCTGCGACCAGATGGAGCCCTGATCGTTCACGCCTCCCCCGCCACGTAGGCCTCCAACGCCTCGCGCGTCACCGCGTGCCGCGCCGCGCAGCGCGGACACTGGATCGTGATCACGTTATCCTCCCCGAACAGCCCCTCCGAATCGCTTTTCATCACCGGCGCCAGCACTTCCAGCATGCGCGCCTGATTGCACCCGCAGTGCCAGCGATACACCCGCGTTTCCAGCAGCCCCAGCGATTCGGTCGTTTCCAGCGCCGCCACCGCTTCGGCGGTCAGCGCCAAGAACCATGCCGCGTCGCAGTCCGGGTGCTCGCTCACCAGCGCGAACTCCTCCTCCGCCAACTGGAAAAACCGCACCGGCCGCTGCTCGCTCCGTTCATAAAACATCTCCATGCCCGCCACCGGATCGCTCCCGGCAAAGGGCACCACGCTGCGGCGTTTCGGCTGCCGCGCCCGCACCACGTCGGCGTAGAAAAGATTCTCGGGCAACTCCTTCACATTCTCGGCAAACACCCGCCCGGTGATCGCCCCGGTCCCGTTGTCCCCGGTGAGAAACAGGTTCACGCGCGGATCCTGGATGTTGATCGTCCACGCCGTCAGCTCGTTGCGCGGCCGCGACGCGCAATGTAGCACGAAGGCCGCCAACGCGCGCTTAAAGAGCGCGTCGTGCGCCTCCGCCGGCTTCACCCCGTGCACGCCAAGGTGCAGGTAATAGTCGACATACAACTCCGAGAGATTCGCCCGCGCCAGCAGCGCATTGCGACCGCGCACGAACTGGGTGCGCACCTCGTGCCCGGACTCCGCAGGATCGATGGGGGTGGATTCGGCCATGACCCACCACGGAGCTACACCCGCGCCCGGTTGTCCAACGCGGAAAACACCGCACCCGCATCTCCCTCCGTGCCCGGCACACGCTCCACCCATGCGACAAACTCGTTTCTCCCGGCACGTGAACTTCACCGGAAAAGACGTCACAACGCTTGGCACAAAGCATGCATAGTACGTGTTTAATAACGTACATCACCCATGACACCGTCCTCCATCATCACAGCCTACCGCCTCCTCGGAACTTCAACCATGAAGACCGCGTTGCGACAAGGCCTGTGGAGCGGCTGCCATTCCCGTGATGCTAAACGACAACCCGTCGCCCCGGGTCGACGAATCTGAGTGCCGCGCGCCGCGCGCACCCTGTCCCACCGGACGTTCGGATTTATCATCACCCGGAGGCCGCAAACCTCTGCAAGCAGCCACTGCTTTTCCCGTCCTTTCCCGTTTCCCGTCAGTTTTTCCCACCCGTTTTCCCAAATCCTTTTTCCCTCCACATGAACACGATCCTTCCGCCTCAGCTGATTAGCAGCCGTCGTCCGGGCCGCCTCGTCTCCGCCACCGGCGAGACGCGCAGCCCGCACTACGATTGCCAACAACTCGGCGATGCCATCGACCTGACCGTCTTCCTCCCCGGAGTAGACGCCGCCGGAGTCGAGATCATGGTGCGCGGCCCCGACCTCGTGGTCATCGGCCGCAAGCGCCACGTCGTCCGCGTCAACTTTGCCGCCGCCCACCTCGAACACGCCCAGCTCGACTACGAACTCCGCCTGCGCCTGGGCCGCGAGCTCGACTACGCCTCGCTCGTCGCCGACCTCTCCGACGGCATCCTAAGCCTGCACATCCCGAAACGCCCCGCCCTCGCCGTAGCCGCCTGATAAACGACGCCCCCGGCAGTTCGCCGCATCCTCGCCCGTCCGTTCCCCCGGACGGGCTTTTTTACGCACCCGATAGTTTTACTTTTTAGGAACGCGGACATGGCCGCAAAAAAGCGCAGAAGTCGCAAAAAGAAGGATTGGATTTTGCGACTTTTGCGCCTTTTTGCGGCCCAATTAGGTCTTTGATGGAGCAGCCCTCCACCGACCCGTCCCGCCCGCTCGTCCTCAAACCCCCGGTGCCAGCCCGCGCTCGCTGGAGCGCGCAAACTCCAGTATGCGCGCAAACTCGGGCGAGCCCGCCTGCTCGTGCGCGGCGAGTTTCTCCAGCGCCTGCGAACGATTCAGCCCGTCGCGATACAGTATGCGGAAAATCTGCTTCACCCGCTCGAGCTGGTCCGGAGTGTAGCCGCGCCGCTCCAAGCCGATTTTGTTAAACGCCCGCACCACCGCCGGGGCGCCGTCCGCGATGAAATACGGTGGCAGATCATGCACCAGTTTCGCCGTCGCCGAGAGCATGGAGTGCGCCCCTAGCCGGCAAAATTGATGCACCCCGCCGTAGCCGCCGACCACCACGTGATCCTCGATCACCACGTGCCCCGCCAGCATCATACCGTTGCTCGCCACGATGTGATTTCCGATCACGCAATCGTGCGCGATATGCCCCGCCGCGAGGAAGGCGTTGTCATCCCCCACCGTGGTAAAAGCACCGTCGTTGGTCGCCGCGTGTACGGTGAAATACTCGCGAAAAACATTGCGCGCGCCGATGCGCACGCCCGGCCGGCCACCCTTGAATTTCAAGTCCTGCGACTTCCCGCCCAGGCACGCGTAGGGGAACACCTCGCAAGCCTCGCCCAGCCAGGTGTCGCCCTCGACCGACGCGTGGTGGTGCAACCGTACCCGATCGCCGAGCCGCACCCCGGCCCCCACATAACAAAGCGGCCCGATTTCGACGTCCGCGCCGAGTTCTGCGCCAGCATCAACGACGGCGGTGGGATGAATGACAGTCGGCATGCAGGGAGAAAGAAGTCGGGTAGGCGGGTCGGGAAAATGGAAACCCTCCATTACAAGGATGCACCGTTCGATGACCAACCGAAAAAACCAGGCCGGGCCTCAAGCCGCAAAAGGTCAGGCGCCACTACCCCCCGATCACGAGCCGGGAACAATCCGGAACGCTCCGCCCTAGCTCTCGCCACCTTTGACCTTCGCCGGAACTAGATAAAAACCCTCGCCAAAACGCCCTTGCTACTCAGCGGCCGGCAACTGGAGTAACACGCCCTCCATACTCACGGTGCGCGCAGTAACCCTCGTCGCGGGCGGCACCGCCGGATCGCTGACGACAAAGCTGCCTCTGAATTTTCCGGTCTTGGGAGCGAGGGTGAAACTCCACGTCTTCGCCGCCGGGATAGGCAACGCCGCGAGCAAACCCTTGGCGTCGATCCGCAAGGCGTCGGGCAACGCGGCGAGCTGCGTTTCCGTCAAACCACCCCGCTGAAAATCAGCGGTAGATCAGTCATCGGAATCGGCAGGGCGAGCGCCGCCTCCAGTGTCGTCGGCAAAGGAGCCTTTGCCTTGGCGTTGGGCGCGATCCAGGTCGCGAGCCGCGCGGTGAGCGCCACCGGGCCGAAGCCGGGACGGAAGTTGGCGTCTTTGTCCTCGCGGGGTTTGTGCCAGTAAACGTCCCCGCCCTCGGCGGGCAGGGTGCGGTAGCGGACGGGAGCTTTCGAAAAGCGGGTGAGGCGCAGCCAGCCGGCGAGGTGATTGCCAGCGGCGGCCGGCGCCGTGCCGTAGGGCGGGGTGTAGAGGCGGTAGCCCGCCGGGGCGACGGGCGCGACTTGCGGGAGATTGACGCTGGCGGTCGTGCGGCAACGTGCGGACATGAAAAATTTCACTGCCTCCGTGGAGCGCGATCCCGTGACGGGCCTGCTCGTGGGCCACGTGCCGGGCTTCCCCGGCGCTCACTCGCAGGCGGTTTCGCTTGGTGCCTTCTCCGCGTCGCGGATGCGGAGGGTGGAGGGTTCCTGATCCTTGTCGCCCATCGGGCCGAGGATAAGGATGTCGAGGCGGCGGTCGGCGGCCCAGTCTGTGGCTGGAGTTGGCATGGGCTGCGTTAAGTTATTGTTAATGAAAGGGGATCATCCCGGTTCGCTCACTTCCTTCGCGTAGAGCACGTGCCATTTGGCGGCTTCTTGGACGAAGTCGGTGGCGACGCGTTCGGTGAGGCGTAGGGCGTCGTGGGACCAACTGCCTAGGTCGGTGGCTGGCAGCTTTTGCGCCGAGGCGATGCGCCTGACGAGGGCTTCAGCGAGGTCGTGGCAGCCTTGCGAGTCGCCGAGCTGGGGGTGGGCGTGGCCATGGAGCAGCACGCGCATCAAGGCCGATTGTTTGGCGAGACGCTGGCACTCGGATTGGAAACGCAGGCCGCCCAGCGCGGCGATCACGGCGGGCAGCACGGCGGAGATGCAGATGAGGATGGGCGTGGCCAGTTTTAGCACCGGCACCCAAGCAGCGGGGAAAAGGTGAAGCTGCTTGCCGCCGATGATCAGCAAATCAATCCCCACGATGCCGATGACGCTCCAGCCGAGCCAGACGCTGGTCCGCTCGGCCGCGTGGTGCATGGCGTGCATGGTGCGGGAGTTGCGGTCATGGTAAATTGTCTGCTGGCCGATCCAGGCGTCGCGCACTTTCTCCACTGCAGCCTGCGGTTGCGGGCTAAGAAGTTTTTTAACGAGAACGGTGCCGCGGCCGTCGTGAGCAGGGATTTCGACCGGGAGTGCGGCTTCGAGGTCGGCCGGGGAAATGGCACGGACGAGAGAATCGAAGAGCCAGTCCACCGCGCTCTGGGGGATGACGCGGGAGGCGAACTGTCGCGGCGCGGCGGCAGGCGGCTGATGGCTGCCAGCCAGCGGCAGGTAAAACATCCCGCGCAGGCGCTCGGCCAGGTAGCGGTAGTTCACAGCGCGGTCGTTCCACTTTTCTCCGTTGGCCAAGCGGGTATTGCGCGAGATGAAAATGACAAGGCCCAGTTTCGTGACTGTGAGGACGAGCAGCGCGGGGAGGAGCCAGCCGGGCGCGGGAGGGGCGGGAGCAGGCTGTTGGGAGGGCCCGTCCACTTGCGCCACGGCGGCGACGGATTTGACCGGCCCGGTGTACGCGGCGATGCCGAGCAGGGCCAAGCTCACGGTGGCGAGCGTCACGGCGAGGATGGCAAAGGCGTAGTTCAGCACGAACGCGCCGCGATACAAGCCGCCGTAGTGGTAGTTCAGTTCGGTGGCGCGCTTGCGGTAGATGGCGTAGGGGGTGAGCGCGGGATCGCTCTCCGGGCCGGGGCCGGAGCGGAAACGCTTTTCCAGCCATGCCCATACCCGCTCGCGAGAGGTGGGGATACGCGCGCCGGAGGCGGCATGCGGTGGGTTGTTCGTGTGGTCGAAGAATTCCTTTAACATCTTCTCGCCCTGTTCGCGGGCATCGTCGGCGGGGGCCAAGCCGCTGTCAGGGTCGGCGCTGAGTTGCGTCACCCAGTCGCGCAGCCGGGGCTCGCGCGCGGAGGCGGTGGGAGCGGACTCGGCCAGCATCGAGTGTAGGTCGTCGTCCGGACCGATGAGGTAGATGTTGTCTCCGTCTTTGCCGGTGTGGATGAAAATTACCGGCAGACCGAAGGCCAGCGCCGCTCTCACCGTTTCCAGCGTGCCGCCGGCCTTGCCTTTGTCGTCGGGATTAGCGGCCGCGATCAGCACATCGCTGTGGCGCAGCAGAAAGGCGGATTGCGCGCGGTAGGCGCGGGCGCGGCGATTGTCGGCCATATCTTTGCGGGGTTTCCGATCGGGCTCCGGCAGTGCGGCCAAGGTCGCGTCGTCCGGCTTGTCGTAAAGACCATCCAGCGCCAGCACCCACGCGCACTGGGCGAGCTGGCGATCAAACTCCGCCTGGAATGACGCCGGGCGGCTGCCCCGGTAGGTCACCGCGTCGAAGGGCAGCACTGCGGCCAGCTCCGTCTCCAGGCAACGCGTATCCGGCCCACAGACAGCGTTGGCATCAGGGCGGATGTTCACCGTTTCCAGCACCTGCGCGGCGAGAGCATCCGCGCCTTCGCACAGGCCGGTGACCAGCCGGAGCAGCGGGCACTGTTTTGAGAAAAAGGCGGAGATGCGCGGCTCCTTGCCTTTATCCACCGGCACGCCGGGCGCGAGCGCCGCCAGCCGGTGCCCGAGCGTGCGCAGGACCTCGCCCAGCGCGGAATTCAGCCGGGTTACTTCGTCGGCGGAGAGTTCTTTGCGCCCGGCGAAGCCCGCCCGCAGGACGAGGCGCGGGCGGAGCGGCAACGAGGAAGTGGGGTCGGGTGTGCTCATGGTCGGGAAAACATCGGTTTAAGTTGGGCGTGGAGGTCCAGCGAGCCTGCCGCCGGTGCGGCGATGCGAGGGCCAACGGCCCGAAAACAAACCAGCCCAGGGCAACGCCCTGGGTGGATGTGGCAAAACCGATTCCAGCCCTGAAGGGGCGGCACAGAGGCCGCTCCGTGCCCCGTCTCCGCAGGCTCGCCGTCCCGCGCGGGTTCTGTTGGGCCGCCCTTTCAGGG
The DNA here is from genome assembly GCA_038223295.1 of Opitutales bacterium. Taxonomy (GTDB): domain Bacteria; phylum Verrucomicrobiota; class Verrucomicrobiia; order Opitutales; family Opitutaceae; genus IMCC26134_A. Next base: position 4,733 of record JBBRHC010000046.1, on the reverse strand, counting down.
CTGGGACGGTGCGTGCGGAGACGACCCAGGGCGTTGCCCTGGGCTGGCTTGGGGCCGGGCCGTTGGCCCTCGGCGGGCATCGGTTGACGACGGTTCATGGCTGGGAAAAGTGCGCCTTCAGTTGCCCGTGGAGGCCGCGCATGGGTGGGTCGAGTTCCACGCCGGCTTGCACCAGCCCGTCGAGCACGGAGAAGCAGCCGGTGAGGCATTGCACGGCGAGTTCCTGGTTCCCGGCGGCCTGAGCGCGCAGGTAGGTCTGGAAGTAGGCCGTGGCGGCGGTGCGCTGGTAGAAGAAGGATTGTGGGTTCTGCTCGCGCAGTTTCAGCGCCAGCTCCAGCGAGCGAGTTTGCAGCGCCAAGGCCTCCGCCTCCCCGCCCACCCTCCCCCCCTGTGCCGCTGCCAAGCGCTCCAGCGATATGAACACGTCGCGCGCCGCCTGCGCGCTCTGCGGATTGGCCACGAGCAGCTCCTCGCGAACCTTCAGGCTGCGCTCGAAATACCCCAAGGCTTTCTCCGCGTCTCCGGCCTGCCCGCGACTCGCCAGGTAGCCCGCCAAATCGTTCAAACTCACCGACACGTCGCGCTTCGCCAGCGCGCTCTGCGGATTTTGGGCGTGAATTCTCTCTTTCGCGGCGAGGATGCGTCCGGTGAAATCCAGTGCGCGGGCGAGAGAGCCGTGGGCGCCTTCGAAAGTCGCGGCCACGCTAGCCTGCCGGAGCAAAGCAAGGGTGGGTGGGCGGGGGGCGGTGCGTTTCTCCGGCGGGGAGATAAGGTATTCGAGCTGATCACGCAGCCAAGGATGCTGGGCGCGCAGCCAAGCATCCTGCCCCTCACCGACCCGCTCCTCGAAGGCGCGGCCGAGTGCTTCAATAAACTGATCCAACTCCTCCCAGGTGCGGTCGGGCTGGGCATCGGCGGCGGCGGCGTGCTCGGCGATGAGGCGGTGGAGGCGGACGGTCTCAGGGAGCTGCGGGACGTTGTTTGCATCCAGCTCGATGGGCCGGGCGGGATGGAGCAGACGCAGGCCGTGGAGCTCCCGCCAGATCGCCGGCCAGCAGTGGTCTTCATCCAACCCGGCGGTGGCCACTTCCGAGTGGCGCTGGCAGGTTATCGCTTGCAGCCACGCGAGCGGGATGGCATCGGGCATCAGCAGGCTGGCAAACTCCAGGGCGGTGCGGGCGGGCGGGCTGAGCCGGGCGAGCGACCAGCCGATGAGGGTGCCGACGCGGTTTTGCCGCTGCCGCTCGGCAGGGTCCGTGGCGTCGCTGTGACGGAGTTCTTTGTCCACGCAGGCTCTGCCTGCAAAGGTATCCACCCAGGCGAGGCCCTCGCGTTGCAAATCCGCCAGGAAGGCGCTGGGCAGGTAGCCGTTTTTCGCCCGGTCGCCGAGGTAGGCGGCGACGAGTTCCACGGCCAGGGTGTAGCCGCCGAGGGCGAGGACGATTTCCAGCGCGGCGGCGTCCTCTGCGGCATTGGGGAAGGCGTGGGTGTGCTGAAAGTCGCGCAGCAAGTGCAGGGCATCGGTCTCGGGCAGGACGCGGACTTCCACGTAATGGAAGGTGCGGTCGCTACCGCCGAATTTCTCGGGATCGAGCCGGGTGGTGACGATGAGTTCCAGCCACTCCTCGGCGCGGAGCTGGGCGATCTCAATGGCTGCGAGCAAGCCGGGCTGGTCCACATTGTCCAGCACCAGCAGGGCGCGGGGATGCTCGATGGGCGCGAGCGCCTCGGTGGGCGAATGGCGTTCCGGGTGGGCCTCGAGCTGCTCGCGCAGCAGGGCCACGCGGGCGAAGGTGACGCGCTTCAGGTAGGCGAGCACAGCCTCGGCGGCGAGGCGGAAGTCCGAGCGCTGCGTGTCCGTGAGGGCGAGCGGCGGGGTGAGGAAAGGGAGTGGGGCTTTTGTGTCGGGATCGCGCCCGCCCAGGGCGAGGTCTTGGAAATTCTGCGAATCTGCCAGGCGCAGCAGGGCTGCACCTAGGGCTGATGTGCCCTCGCAGGAAACCTCCCAGGTGCCGCCGGCGGCATACCACTCGGCGTAGGCATGGGCATATTGCCGGGCGAGCGCGGTCTTGCCCAGTCCGCCGGGGCTGAAGGCGGCGACAATCATCCCGTAGCCGCCGGTGCCGCGTCCACCGACTTTTTCCCCGCCGGTGGTGAGGATGGTGTGGAGGTCGCTGAGTTCCTTATGCCGCCCGACAAAGTGCTCGTGGCTGCGGGAGATGTTTCCCGGCGCGAGGTCGGCAAGGGCGATACGGTCGAGCCGGGCGGCGATGCATTTATCCAAGGCGGTGAGTCGCTCGGCGAGGGTCCGGAGGTCGTCGCTTGGATGGCGAGGGGCGTTTTTCACCTCAAGCGCGCGGGCGGCGGCATCGAGTTCCTTGAGAATTTGCGGCCCTTGGTCGAACCAAGGTTGGAGTTCGCAGTTCGGCGTCTTGTTACGGCGGTTCAGGTCGGTGACGAAGGGACGGGTAAAGGCGTCGAGATCGGCCACGGAGCCGGACTTGAACCACGGATACTTCTTCTCGGTGTCAGCCAACCACGCGGCGAGGGCCTGGTCCTCACCGATGCGCAGGTCCGCCGGGGTGACGAAAAAGATCGGCGTGATGCCGTCATCACCGCGCGCCTTGGAGTGCTCGCGGCGGAGATACTCGTCCCATTCCCAGAGGCAATTCTTGGACGTGATGTAGTTCGGCGAGAGGAAGGCGAGGAAGAGCCGGGAATCGCGGATGCCTATTCCCAAGCGCCGCCGCCAGTCCTCGCCTTCGACGATGGCTTCCTTATCAAAAAACACCTTTAGGGCGCGCCCGGAATAGGCGGCGTGGCGACGCCTGAGTTCGCGCTCGAAGGCGGTGACCCAGCCCTCGCCCTCGGCGTTGACCGGGGTGGTGTTGTCTTTGCGCGAGTGGGAAAGGAAGAGGTGATCCATGCGAAGGAGGAAGGCTGGAAGTTGAAGGAGAAAATCAGGTGGCCGGTATCGGGCTGGTCTTCGAGTTATGGTCCAACTCGCTAATAACGAGGGATTCCACGCGGGGCGCGCTGTAAACGCCGAAGCGGCCGCGAAGACCCTTTTTCAAGTCAGACCCGCCGCCGAGAGGTTTTTTTGCTACCCGGCTCCTCACCTCCACCTCTCCTGCTCCACGGCATGGGCTGTAATCCTTAAACCAGGGATAAGGATCAACTTCCGCCCTTCGTCGGTGAGCACGCCGCCGCGGTTGGCATCGGCATAGGCGCGCTCGGCTTCGGAGAGGGCCACGCGGCCGTTGGCGGCGGCGAGCTGCCGGGCGAGGTCCATGACGGTGAAGATGCCGTCGTTGTCCACTTCGCCGGGAGAGCGGGCGGCGGCGGATGGCGCCGACAAAAGCCAACCCGCAAGGAGGAGGGTGAAGCCGAGCCCGAACCGCGAAAACGAGCGCCAAATCACGAAATGCAGAAGGGATGCAGGTAAAACGGGCGTCAAGGGCGGGTTTTGTGACAAATCAGAAAGGCGCGGGAAACGGAGGCGGGAGAGTTGACCACGGATGGTCACGGATAGACACAGATAAAGCCATTGGCCGAATGATTTAATACCGATGAGAATCCGGAATTTATTATTGGTTAAACAAGCCTGCGGTTGGGGATAGGAAAGCCTATTGGTGGAGGTTTGGTTTGAGGTTCATGGCGTGGCCACTGAACTGCGAACGGCGCTTTGCGGAGAAAGCGCCCTACCTGCGGCGCCAGACGCGATAGAACCGGATAAAGGCTGTCGGACACTCGATCGGCAAAGGGGGCTCGTGTAGGTGTCACATTATGAAGGTATCCTCCATCCGTGAATTAAACCCGAAATCCGAAGTGGGAGCCGATGAGATGGGGCAAGATGCTGGATCAGATGGTCGTTCGTGAATCCCCGAGGTGCACTGACTCGTGCATTGAGCGGGTGAACGGACGAGCAGATGAGCAGTAGATTGCGTCAGATTACGGCAATCTACTTCGGATTTCGGGTTAAAGCATGAAACGTCGCGGGTGGTGGGCTGGGCGGAGCAGGGCGAGACGGTGGAAATCCGGCGGCGAGGGAAGGCGGTCGTCACCATCCAACCCATCGCTCCGGCCGGGGCGACGCGGGCGACGCCGGATTTTGTGGCCCGGCTACGGGTCATCTACGGCGGGCAAGTCTTGGCCACGAAGGCGACGGGGCTGATCGGCGAGGGGCGGAGCGAGCGGTGAAGGCCTGCGCGGCCAAGGGGCTGTTGTGATCTCTGTATGCGCCGGATGCGCTCGGAGGCGGCGGTCGCGCGGCGGTAGTCCCATCGTTCCCGATGTGCCGGAGCGGGTTAGCCGCGCCCGAACCGAGCGTGTTGTGGTCAACCCGCTCCACCCCGCCGAGACCACTTCCCGTCGCCACCCGCCGGGGCGCTCAGCCCTCGATCTCGCTGTTGTCGATGATCGCGAACATCAGCTCGCCGGAGGAGACGACCTGGCCGTCCACCGTGCAGGTGACCTCGGCGGTGGCGAGTTTGCTGCCGCGGGTTTTGGTGAGCTTGGCGTTGATGATGAGCTGGTCGCCCGGGCGCACGGGTTTACGGAATTTCACCTTGTCAGCGCTCATGAAGAGGGAGGTCTTCCCCTCGCTGCTGCCGCGGCGGAGCATGAGGATGCCGGCGGCCTGCGCCATCGCCTCGAGCTGGAGCACGCCGGGCATCACGGGATTGCCGGGGAAGTGGCCTTGGAAGAAAGGCTCGTTGATCGAGACATTCTTG
>JBBRHC010000045.1:0-16110 GCA_038223295.1 Opitutales bacterium | reverse complement strand
GGGAAAGGCGAAAAGTGGGGTGAAAAGTGGGGTGAAAAGTGGGGTGAAAAAATCCTTAAGCGCAGGCAACGGATTGCCCAGCTAATGCTCGAAAACCCGAAGATCTCCACCTTGGAACTCGCCGCCGCCCTTAATATGTCCACCAGCGGAGTAGAGAAACACCTAGGTGCCCTGCGCGAAACCGGCCTCATCCGCCGCATCGGCCCGGCCAAAGGCGGCCACTGGGAGGTCACTTTATGAGCCAGCAACCCCGATCCGAACGCCGCACGCAGAACCGCGTTGTCGCCCTGTTCACCGACCAGGCGAGGCCTGATTGTCTCGGCTACCGCTACCTCGGCGATTGGAGCAAGCGCGCCAACAACCGCCCCATCGAAACTGACCTGCTCCGTGCCAACCTCGGCGCGCGCGGCTACTCCGATGCGCAGATCTCCGCCGCCCTGCAAAAACTCGAAACCGCCGCCGACGCCACGGGCATCACACTCTACCAAGCCAATCTCCGCACCTACCAACTCTTGCGCTTTGGCGTGCCCGTGCAGACCGCCATCGGCCAACCTCACGCGACGGTGCATCTGGTCGATTGGGAGCACCCGGAGCGCAACGACTTCGCCCTCGCCGAGGAAGTGACCTTGCGCGGTGGCCATGAGCGCCGGCCCGATTTGGTCATTTACTTGAACGGTCTCGCCATCGGCGTGATCGAACTCAAACGCAGCTCCGTCGCCCTCGCCGATGGCGTTCGCCAGCTCATCACCAACCAGGAGGCGATTTTCAACGAGGGCTTCTTCGTCACGGCCCAGCTCCTTTTTGCCGGCAGCGACGCTCAGGGCCTGCGCTTCGGCACGGCCACGACCGAGGAAAAATTCTACGTCGAGTGGAAGTCCGAGGAGTCCAAGGTAGGGACCGCTCTCCGCAGCGGTCCGTCTGCTCTTCCTGACGGCCACCTGCGGAGAGGCGGCCCTACCCTGTCCGCCGGTGCCTTGCTCGACCGACCGCTGGCGCAGATGTGCGAGAAATCTCGCCTGCTCGATCTCATCCGCAACTTCATCATCTTCGACGCTGGCCGAAAAAAGGTGCCCCGCCTGCATCAATTCCGCGGCGTAAAGGCCGCGCAAGAACGCATCGCCAAGCGCGAAGGCGGCGTCATCTGGCATACCCAAGGCAGCGGTAAGAGCATCCTCATGGTGCTCATCGCCAAGTGGCTCCTCGAACACGATCCCGAGGCCCGCATCCTCGTCATCACCGACCGCGACGAACTGGACAAACAGATCGAAGGCGTGATGCGCAACGCCGGCGTCATCGGCCCCGAGTCCCCTTCACCTCGCATCACCTCGCGGCGTGAGTTTCTCGAAAAGCTGTCCGCACCCACGCCCCGTCTGCTCTGCGCTCTCCTCCATAAATTCGAGCCCGACCTCAAAACCCCGCCGCCCCCGATTCACGGGCGCTTCTACGTCTTCGTGGATGAGTGCCATCGCACGCAGGGCGGCGACATGAACAAGCAGATGAAGCGTTGGCTCACCCACGCGGTCTTCATCGGCTTCACCGGCACCCCGCTCCTGCGCAAGGACCGCCAGACCACGCGCGATGTCTTCGGCTCGTTTATCCACACCTACAAATTCCACGAAGCCGTAGCCGACGGCGTGATCCTCGACCTCAAATACGAGGCCCGCTTGGTGGACCAAGACCTCGCCGTGCACGAGGCCGTGGATGACTGGTTCGCCGAAAAAACCCGCTTCCTAAACAACTATCAAAAGGCCGTCCTCCGGAAGCACTGGGCCACGATGGAAAAGCTCATGAGTTCGGCCGAGCGCAAGGAGCGCATCATCGCCGACATCATCCACGACTTCGGCGTGCGCCCTCGCCTCAACAACGACCGAGGCACTGCGATCCTCGTCGCCGCATCCATCTACGATGCCTGCCATTATTTCCGCCTGCTCCAGAACACCCACTTCGGCCCGTTCTGCGGCGTCATCACTTCCTACGAGCCGAACCACAACGCCATCTCCCGCGAACCCGCCAACAGCGACGAACGCTACAAATTCGACACCTACACCAAGCATGTGCTCAAGGCCGGCCAGACCACCAAGCACTACGAGGACGAGATCAAACGGCGCTTCATCGACGAGCCCGCCAACACCAAGCTCCTCATCGTCGTCAGCAAGCTCCTGACTGGTTTCGACGCGCCGTCCTGCACCTACATCTACCTCGATAACGAGCTGCACGACCACAACCTTTTCCAAGCTATCTGCCGCACCAACCGCCTCGACGGCGAAGACAAGCCCTATGGCCAAATCGTCGATTACAAGGAGCTGTTTAAAGACGTGCAGAACTCCATCGCCGTTTACACCTCGGAGGAGTTGGACGTGGAAACCTGCGGCGACGACGCCAACGTGACCGTCAAAGATTGGCTGGTCGAAGGCCGCCGCAAACTCGATGAAGCCCGCGAAGCGCTGCAGCACCTGTGTGAGCCGGTCGCCAGCCCGAAGCAGGTCGAGCAGTATCTGCGTTACTTCTGCGGCGACGGTAATCTAGCCGAATCACTCGACGAGACCGAGCCGCTCCGCATCGCCTACTACAAGGCCACCGCCGCCTTTCTGCGCGCCTTCGCGGACCTCGCCCAAAACCTCACCGAAGCCGGCTATCATTACGAAGTGGCGGTCACCATTCGCGAAGAAACCGAATGGCACGCCGAAGTTCGCGCCGCGATTAAGCACCACTCAGGCGAAGAGCTGGACATCAAGCCCTACGAGGCCGAGATGCGCCACCTCATCAACACCTACATCCAAGCCGACCACGCCGTCGTTCTGGGCAATCTTAACGGCCTCAGTCTGACCGAACAAATCGTCGAAACTGGTATCCACGACGCCATCGCGAAAAAGCTAAACCAGAAAGGTAAGCTCTCCAAAAACGCCATCGCCGAAGGCATCATCAACAACGTCCGCAAGACCATCATCCGCGACCGGCTCACCGACCCCAAGTTCTACGAGCAAATGTCCAAGCTGCTCGATGACCTCATCAAGCAGAGCCGCGAGGATGCTGCCGACTACGAGGCGTTCCTCAAAAACGCCGAATCGCTGGTCCAGCAAATGGCCAAGAAGAACACCGGCTCACACCCGGCGAGCCTGAATAACCACGCCGGAGCCATCGTGCTCTTCAACAATCTCGCGAGTCTCCCGGCGGCGACATTCCAGTGTCCGGCGGACGAAGCGGCGAAAGCCGCGCTCGCGCTCCAACTCGATCTCGCGATGCGCGAACGCGCCCCGGCCGGGTGGAAAGGCGACGAGACCCGCGAGAAGCAGGTGCTCAACGCACTGTTCCCGATCATGGGGCGAGACCGCACCGCTACCCAGGCGATCTTCGAGATCATCAAAAACCAGCCCGGTTACTGATGTTTGAGACAATCCACCTCGGTGAGCTGACGATTGAGGTGTCCAAAAAGGACATCAAACACGTCCACCTCTCGGTTCATCCCCCCTACGGCCGAGTGTCGCTGGTCGCGCCCAAAGCGACGCGGCTGGAAGTCGCCCGCGCCTACGCCATTTCAAAACTCGGGTGGATTCGCAGGCAGCAGCAGAAACTAAATTCGCAGGCCCGCGAAACACCGCGCCAGTTCATCGAACGCGAAAGCCATTATCTCTGGGGCCGCCGGCACCTGCTCACGGTCGTCGAGCGAGACGCCAAGCCAAGCGTGGCTATCGACCACAAACGCATCACCCTCATGGTGAGGCCCGGCAGCACTGCCACCAAACGCGCCGAGGTGATCCACGAGTGGCACAAAGGGCTTCTTCACCACGTCGTCCCGGCGATCATCCAAAAATGGGAGCCAAAACTGGGCGTGAAAGTGTCTGGGTATTTTCTCCAGCGCATGAAAACCAAGTGGGGCAGCTGCAACCACCGGGAGAGCCACATCCGCCTCAATACCGAACTCGTTAAAAAGCCGAAGGACCTGCTCGAATACGTGATCGTGCACGAAATGGCGCATCTTCTGGCGCCCACCCACAGCGACCGCTTCGTCGCGATCTTAGACAAACATTACCCCACTTGGCGCGAAGCCCGAGCCGAGTTGAACGAGCTGCCCCTGGCGGCGGAAGCTTGGGAAACCCCACCAGGCGCGGGCTAGAAAGCTCCGGTTTCTGTTTCATGGGATTGAGCGTGAGCTCAATGGATTGGTAATACGCACCCGAACTTGCGCTCACGCCCAAGCCTCCGCCCAAAGCTGTCGGCCCTTGATTTGCAAGTGGAGTTCCTCGCCAAAGTGGTGGACCTCGAAAGCCGGCGCGACATTCTGCCGGGACTCATGCCGCCCCCCCGTTCCCGTCCGCCCATCGTGCGCGCTGTTCGCACGCCCGAGGCGATCGACATGCTGCGCACCCGCCTCGACACCTTTGACGCCGTCGCGCGGCAGCGCGGTCGCGAGCTTTTCCAGGCCGGCGCGGTGCGCAAAACCTGGTCCGAGGCCGATCATCACTTCAAGGCCGAGCTGGAGGACGATTCCCGCCATCAGGTCACGTTCTTCTACACGCGCGGCGAGTGGTCCTCGCGTTGCACCTGTCCGGTCGGGGTGGATTGCAGGCACGCCTACGCCGCCGGTCTCGCCTGGCTCGCCTCGGTCGAGTCGGGCACGCGCGATGGCCGCGACCCCGCCGAGGTGGCCGCGATCGCGTTGTCGGCGCACACCAATCTGCTGGCCGCCGCCTCGGCGCAGACCCAGGCGCCCGATCCCGCGGTCGCGGGAGATCGCATGTCGGAGCATGAGCTCACGGGCTGGTTGCGCGCCCTGCCCACGCCCGAGGAGGACGCCGCCGCCGCGCGGCCCGAGGCGCTGGCCGGCCTGGCCGGTCTGCGCGTGCGGCTCGACGCCGATGGCGGCTGGTTCGTCGAGCTCCGCCCCGCCGCCGACAAGCCCTGGAAGGCCCCGCCGCAAAAATGGCTCAACGAGCTCGCCACCCTCCGCCCGGCGGATTTCGAGTCGCTGCCGCCCGCCGAGGCCGCGCTCGGCGTGGCCCTCGCCACCGAGTGCCGCCTCGTCGTCTCCGGGCTTTCCGCGCGGCGTTCGCTGCCGGGCCCGGCGGTCTCCGCGCTGCTGCGCACCCAGGCGCTGCGTGGCGCGCTCGCCCTGCCCGATGGCAACCCTTTCGTGATCGAGGCGTCGCCGCTCGTGTTCGAGGCCACGGTCTCCGCCACCGAGCCCGACCAGCTCGATTTGCGCCTCGTCGCGCCCGATGGGCGCGTGGCGGAGCCTTGCGTTTTCGTCGCGCGCCAGCCCGAGCCGCTGTATCTTTTCGACGGTCGCGTCTGGCGCGGGCCCCCCCAGGTGCCGTCGGCCAAGCTGCCGCTCGCCGCGCTGAGCGACGCCCGCCTGCTCCCGCGCCTCCGCGCCGCCGGCCTGCGCCTCCCCGGCGGCCTGGCCGCCGAGCTGCGCGTGGTGCCCCTGCGCCCCCGCCTGCGCTGCTGGCTCGCGCCCGCGCTCGAGGGCCAGGAGCGCGATTTTCACGCCCAGCTCACCGCCCTCGCCGAAACGCCGCCCTGCGAGCAGCAGTGGACCGGCGGCGGCGGCTGGCGTTGGGGCAAAAACTCCGCGCCCCCGGCGCGCATCGCGGGCGAGCCCGTCCTGGAGTTTGACCTCGCCCCCGCGCGGGCGGCGAGCGCCCGCTTTGGCGGTTTCCGTCTGGTGTGGGACGGCTGGGCCGACGCCTGGACGCGACCCGCCGGCCAGGCCTTCCCCGACGAGTTCATCGCGTGGCACGCCTCGTTGCCCGAGGCGCTCGACGTGGAGCTCTCGACCGAGCTCGCCAGCCTGCTTGGGGAGCCGCTGCATGCGCGCGTGGAGGTGGTGGTCTCGGCCGCGCCCGATTCCGAGCAGGACTGGTTCGACCTCACCGTCGGCCTGCGGGTCGAGGACGCGACCCTGAGCCCCGCCGAGATCGCGCTTTTGCTGAAGGCGCGCGGCAAGTGGGTGAACCTGCCTCGCCACGGCTGGCGGCGCGTGGCCGAGGACGTCGCGCTCGCCCCGGAAGCCGCCGCCGCGCTTGATCGCCTCGGTCTGGGCGTGGACGACGTCGTCGCGGGCGGGCGTCCCGCGCGGCACCGTTTGCACGTGTTGCAACTCGCACTCGAGGCGGAGGCCCTGGCGGCGCGCGACAACCTGCTCGTGCACGCGTTGCAAGACCGGGCGGCGCGCATCGCGGAGCTGCCCCCGGCGGAGCTGCCCGAGGGGCTGCGCGCCACCCTCCGGCCGTATCAGCGCGACGGATACCAGTTCCTCGCCCACCTTTCCGCGCAGGGCTTTGGCGGCGTCCTGGCCGACGACATGGGCCTGGGCAAAACCGTGCAGACCCTCGCCTGGCTGATCCACCTGGCGGATCAGCCGCAGGCGGTCGCGGTCGGCGCGGAAAGCGCGGCCCACGACGCGTCCCCGGCGCCCGGAGCGGTGCTCGCGAAGCCGTTTCGAGCACTCGTCGTGTGCCCGAAAAGCGTGACCCATGGCTGGCTCACCGAGACCGCGCGATTCGCGCCCGGCCTGGGAATCGCGGCCTTCGCGCCCGATGCGCCCACGCTGTTCCCCGCCTCCGCGACGGGGCCGCGCGTGCTGGTGGCCAACTACACGCAGATGCGGCTCAACGCCTCCCGTTTCCGCGCCGAGGGCTGGGACGTGGTCGTGCTCGACGAGGGCCAGTTCATCAAGAACCCCGGCAGCCAGGTCGCCGTGACCGCGCGTTCCCTGCGCGCGCGGCACCGGCTGGTGTTGACCGGCACGCCGATCGAAAACCGGCTCAGCGATCTGTGGAGCCTGTTTGCCTTTGCCCAGCCGGGCCTGCTGGGCGACCAAGCGGGGTTTCGCCGCCAGTATCACGAAGCCGATCCGGCGGCGCTGGCGCGGCTGCACCGGCGCGTGCGGCATTTTCTGCTGCGCCGCACCAAGGCGCAGGCCGCGCCCGACCTGCCCTCGCGCACCGAGGACGAGATCGTGGTGGAGCTCGAGGGCGAGCAACGCCGTCTCTACGACGCCGAGCTGAAACGCGCCCGCGCCCACCTCATGGGCGTGGAGACGAAGAGCGCGCTCGACGCGGTGCGGTTCCACGTTCTCGCGAGCCTGTTGCGGCTGCGCCAGATTTGTTGCCACCCCGCGCTGACCGACCCCGCGCACGCCGACTTGCCGAGCGCGAAGCTGGATGCGCTGCTTGAGCGCATCGAGGAGCTGGCGGAGGAGGGGCACCAGGTGCTCGTGTTCAGCCAGTTCGTGGAGATGTTGCAAATCATCCGTGCGCGCCTCGTCGCCGGCGGCATCGGCCACCTCATGCTCACGGGCGCGACGGAAAACCGGGCCGAGCTGGTCGACACGTTCCAAACCGATCCGACCAAGACCGTGTTTCTGCTTTCGCTGAAGGCGGCGGGCTTTGGCCTGAATCTCACGGCGGCGAGCTACGCCTTCCTCTTCGATCCCTGGTGGAATCCCGCGGCCGAGGCGCAGGCCATCGATCGCATCCACCGCATCGGCCAGACCAAGCCCGTGACGGCGTATCGCCTGATCGCCGAGGGCACGGTGGAGCAGAAAATCCGCCTGCTCCAACGCGAGAAAGCCGCTCTCGCCGAGGCCGTCATCCAGGAGGACAGCCTCGCGACCGTCATGGATCTGGATAGCCTGCGCAGCATCCTGGCCTGAGCTTGGAAACGTCTACCTATGCGCCCCGCGCGGTCACGGCCCACCCGCCCGCGGCCGCATTTCTAATGCTGGAGCGCATGGCGGGGAAGCTCGCGCCGCCCAGCCACGCTTTTTGCGCGTGCGTTACCGGGAGCCGGACCGAGTGGGCAAAACGTAGCAGACTCGAAAAGTGGTTTGGTGGCGAAATCCAGCGCGAAAAAAGCCCCAGATAACTTTTGTAAGTCTCTGGGGCCAAAGTGGCTGCCCGGGTAGGGGTCGAACCTACGACCAAGTGATTAACAGTCACCTGCTCTGCCACTGAGCTACCAGGCAATGAACCCCGTTGAAGGGGCTGGAAAGAGCCAAGCGCCGCCCCCCTTTGTCAATGCCCTTTTGCGAGGAAAACACAGATTCCCGACGCGCCACTCAGGTTTTGGTTGCCAAAGCCCGAGCGCGCCGCCTTTGCTGACCCTCTTTTTCATTACGCCTGCCATCAATTCCGGTGCGACAGGGGGAACGAAACCTATGACACAACAGCTTAGTCTCACCATCACGCCGCGCGCCCAAACCGGCCGCTCGGCTTCCCGTCGTGTTCGCAAGGCGAACCAGATCCCCGCGATCCTCTACGGCAAACATACCAACCCGCAGACCCTCTCGGTGGACGCCCCGGAGTTCGTCCGCCTGCTCAAGGTCGTCGCCGGCCGCGCTCTCATCATCGAACTCACCCAGAAAGACAAGGCCGAGAAGGCCCTCACTTTCGTGCAGGAGATCCAACGCGATCCGATCACCGACAAGTATCTCCACGTCGATTTCCAAGAGATAAAATCCGACGAGAAACTTGAGATCAATGTCCCGGTTTCCTTCGTCGGCGACGCCTACGGCGTCAAGACCCAGGCAGGCGTGCTTGAGATCTCGGTGCACACCGTGCGCATCCGTTGCTTCCCCAAGGATTTGCCCCCGGTCATCGAGGTGGATGTCACCGATTTGAAGATCAACGAGACCCTCAAGGTCGGTAACATCAAGGCCGTCCCCGGCGTTGAATTCCGCGATCTGCCCACCCAGCCGGTGGTCTCGGTGCTGAGCATCGAGGAAGAGGCCATCGCCACGCCCGCCGCCGGTGCGGCAGCCGGTGCGCCGGCCGCCGCCGGTGCCGCCGCGCCCGCCGCCGCCGCAAAGCCCGCCGCCGGTGCGAAACCCGCGGCCGGAGCGCCCGCCGCGAAGCCCGCCGCCGGAGCGAAACCCGCCGCCAAACCCGCCGCGCCCGCCAAGAAGTAAGCGTCCGCCGCGCCCCGCGCTTTGCCGCTCGGGGTGTGCGCGTTTGTTCTTTGAGTCATGTCCATCTCGCTCGTTGCCGGCCTTGGCAACCCCGGTCGCGCCTACGCCGCCACCCGCCACAATGCGGGCTGGATGGTGGTGGAGGCGCTGGCCGGCGCCGAAAAGCTATCCTGGCAAACCCAGGACCGCTTCGAGGCCGAGACCGCCCGCTGGGACTTCGCTCCCGGCCACACCGTGTGGCTGGCCAAGCCGCTGACGTTTATGAACCTCAGCGGCCGCGCCATCCAAAAGCTGGCCGCCTTTCACAAGGTGCCGCCCGCCGCCATCACGGTGGTGTATGATGACCTCACCATCGACCTCGGTCTGATGAAGGTCGCGGTCAAAGGCAGCGCCGGCGGCCACAACGGCATCGCCGATCTGCTGGCACGCATGGGGGATGGTTTTGTCCGCTACCGACTCGGTATCGGCCCGAAACTGCCTCGTGAGATGGACCTCAAAGACTACGTGCTCGGCCGCTTTACCGACGAACAACTGATCCTTTTTAGTCAACAACTCCCCCGCTTCACCTCCGGCCTCCGCCTCCTGCTCGCGCAGGGGCCCGACCAGGCCATGAACCAACTTAACCGCCGCACCCTCACACCATGAGCTCCACCACCAACCGCAATTACCTCGCCTCCTTCATCCTCGATAACCGGGGCAAGGAAGAGACCGTCGATCAAATCGTCGAAGTCGTGAAGACCGAGATCGCCGCCGTCTCCGGCACCGTCACCTCCGTCGAGAACGTCGGACGCAAGGACTTCGCCCGGGTCACCGACACGAAGGTCCCCGCCGCCAGCTTCGTGCAGATCAAGTTCTCAGGCCCCGCCACCGCGCCGGCCGCGCTCACGGAGCGCCTTCGCCTTAAACACGCCGTCTACCGCACCCTCGTCGAAAGTGCTTAAACGCGTCGGCTCCGTCGTCGCGTCGTCCTTTACCGTCCTCCCTCCCCGCCATGGCCAACCTCAACCGCGTCCTGCTGATCGGAAACCTTACCCGTGATCCCGAGCTTCGGGTCACGCCGAAGGGTACGGCCATCTGTCAGTTTGGCCTGGCGATCAGCCGTTCCTTCAAGGACGAGTCCGGCCAGACCCGCGAGGAGGCCACCTTTGTGGATATCGAAGCCTGGGGCAAACAGGGCGAACTCATCGCCAAGTATTGCACCAAAGGTCGACCGCTCTTTGTCGAGGGCAGGCTCCGCTTCGATCAGTGGGAGGATAAAACCACCCAGCAAAAGCGCACCAAACTCAAGGTCGTGCTGGAGAACTTCCAGTTCCTCGGCGGCCGCGAGGGCGGTGCTCCCGGTCCCGGCGGCGCTCCCGCCTCGGCCGGTGGTGGCCAGGACGACGGCGGCGGCATGGAGCAGCCCTACGAGCGCCCGGCGACCCCGCCCCCCCGCGCGCCCGGCGGCGGCCGCCCGGCCCCCGCCCCGCAGCATGACATCAACGACGAGGACGTGCCTTTCTAAGGCGCGCCCGCCCGTCGTTTTCCCCCGTCCGATTCCTTTCGTATACTTTTTTAATCAATACAACCCACCCATTCCCATGGCCCACCATGAAGTCCTCCTCCTAAAGCCAGTCGCCGGTCTCGGCGGCGAAGGCGATCAAGTCCGTGTCCGCGCCGGCTACGCCCGCAATTTCCTCCTGCCCCAGAAGGCCGCCGTCGCCCTCACGCAGTCCAACCGCAAGCGTGTCGAATCCCTCAAGAAACAGCGTTCCCAACGCGAGGCCACCGAGCTCTCCGGCGCCCAGGAACTCGCCAAAAAGATCGCCAAGGTCTCGCTCGCGTTCGCGGTCAAAACCGGCGAGGGCGGCAAGATGTTCGGCGCGATCACCGCCGCGGACCTTCATCAGAAGTTCGTCGATGCCGGGGTCGATATCGACAAGAAGAAGATCCACCTGCACACCCCGGTGAAGACCCTCGGCAAGCACGAGGTCTCGATCAAGTTGCACGCCGACGTCAGCGTCGAAATCAGCTTCGACGTCGTCTCCGAGAACCCCATCGAGCAGGCCCCCGTCGTGGTGGAGGCTCCCGCCCCCAAGACCTACAAGTCCAAGAAGAAGGCTGAATAGCCCCCTTCCCGCTTCGCCGCCGCCGCGACTCGTTTCTTGTCGCTCCGCCGGTCGCTGCCCCGAGCCGTGTTTCCCTCTCCGGGAAACGCGGCTTTTTTGCGGCTTCACGCGACGGCTGACAGGGTGTCGCAGGAGGTGATGCGAACGGATCGAAAGTGGCATGGGCGTCTCGCCCATGGGATCGGTAACGAACGGGCGGGACGCCCGTGCCACGTCCGGACGAGCCGCCCCGCTATCCCTTCCGGTCACACCTCGGCTGGCGTGCTCGCGCACATCGTTGTTGTGCCCGCTTTCTTTCCCCGGACATAAAGACCGTTTTTATCCCGTTCCCGCTCCCTTTCCCGTGTCCGCCACGCCCCTTCATTATCAAACCGTCGCCGAACTCTCCGCCGCGCTGGCGGCCGGCGCGCTGACCTCCGCCGCGCTCACCGAGGCCGTCATCGCCCGAACCCAGGCGGTCGAGGAGCGCGTGCAGGCGTTCAACTCCTACGACTCCGCCGACGCCCTCGCGCAGGCCGCCGCCTCCGACGCCCGCCGCGCCGCCGGCCAGGCGATGGGCCCGCTCGATGGCATCCCCGTCGGCATTAAGGACGTGATCGCCGTTCGCGATCAGCCCCTCACCGCGTCTTCGAGAATGTTGGCCCGCTTCGTCAGTCCCTACGACGCCACCGTGACGACCCGGCTCCGCGCCGCCGGCGTCGTGCTCTGGGGACGGCTCAACATGGACGAGTTCGCGATGGGCTCCTCCACCGAAAACTCCGCCACCAAAGTCACCGCCAACCCCCACGACCTCACCCGCATCCCCGGCGGCTCGTCCGGGGGCAGCGCCGCCGCCCTCGCCGCCGGCCAGGCCCCCGCCACCCTGGGTTCCGATACCGGCGGGTCCATCCGCCAGCCCGCCGCGCTCTGCGGCGTCGTCGGCCTCAAGCCCACCTACGGCCTGATCTCGCGCCACGGCCTCATCGCCTACGCCTCCTCGCTCGACCAGATCGGCCCCTTCGGTCGCACCGTGGAGGACGTCGCCCTCCTGCTCCAAGCCATCGCCGGGCACGACGAGCGCGACTCGACCTCGTTTCACACGCCTATCCCCGACTACCGCGCCGCGCTCACCGCGCCGCGCGCACGCCCGTGGCGCATCGGCATTCCCAAGGAGTATTTTGGCGCCGGCCTCGACCCGGAGGTCGCCGCCGCCGTGCAGGCCGCCATCGCGTTTTACCGCTCGCTCGGGGCCGAGATTCGTGAGGTGTCCCTGCCGCACACCGAGTATGCGCTGGCCGCCTACTACATCATCGCGACCGCCGAGGCGTCCTCGAATCTCGCCCGTTACGACGGGGTGCGCTACGGCCACCGCAGCGCCGAGGCGGACAACCTCCACGAGCTGTATTTCAACTCCCGCGCCGAAGGTTTTGGCTCGGAGGTAAAGCGCCGCATCATCCTCGGCACGTATGTGCTCAGCTCGGGTTACTACGACGCCTATTACGGGCGCGCGCAAAAAGTCCGCACCCTTATCCGCGAGGATTTTATCAAGGCCTACGGCGAGGTGGATGTTATCCTCACGCCGACCACGCCCACGCCCGCCTTCAAGCGGGGCGAAAAGTCCGGGGACCCCTTGGCGATGTATCTGGCCGATATCTACACCATCGGCGTGAACCTCGCCGGCCTGCCCGCCATCAGCGTGCCCTGCGGCTTCACCGCGGGCGGTTTGCCCATCGGGTTACAGTTGATCGGCCAACCCTTCGCCGAGGCGGATTTGCTCGCGGCGGCCCGTGCCTACGATTCGGCGCATGCGTGGGGCAAGCGGACGCCGGTGCTTTGATTTTTCGACACAGAGTTCACAGAGACCAGACACAGAGTTCACAGAGGACGACCCGTGACGGAAGAGATCAATCAGCTGACGGATAGGATCATCGGAGCGGCCGTGGAAGTACACCGTGAGCGGGGGCCGGGACTTTCGGAGTCCGCTTATCAACGGGCCTTGGCTTACGAGTTGAGGCTGCGAAAAGTGGAGTTTGAGGAGCAGAAACTTTGTGCGGTCAGGTATAAGGATCTGATTATCGAGGATGCCTGCCGGCTTGATTTTTTGGCGGGTGGAAAAGTTGTCGTTGAATTGAAGACCGTGGATGCCCTCCTCGACGGTCACGAAGCCCAAGTCCTTACCTATCTCCGCTTCAGTTCCTGCCGCGTAGGCCTGCTCTTTAATTTCCGCACCACCTTGATCACCAAGCACGGATTCCGCCGTCTAGTCCTCTGAACTCTGTGTTCTCCGTGTCTAAAACCAACGCCTCACACGCCTTTCGCCCCCATGATCTACGAAGCCGTCATCGGTCTTGAAGTCCACGTCCAGATCAAGACCCGCTCCAAGATGTTCACCCGCGTCGCCGCCGGCTACGGGCAGCCCGAGAACACGCTCACCGACCCCACCGTGCTCGCCCTGCCCGGCGCGCTGCCGGTCATGAATAGCGCCGCCGTCGACGCCATCATCAAGGCCGGCCTCCTGCTCGGCTGCGCCATCGCGCCCGTCTGCAAATGGGACCGCAAAAACTACTTCTACCCCGACAGCCCGAAGAACTACCAAATCTCCCAGTACGACCAGCCCATCTGCGTCGGCGGCGCGGTCGAGATCGAGCTGCCCGGCCCGGCGCGCAACATCCAGGGCGAGCACAAATCCATCCCGCTCACCCGCATCCACCTCGAGGAGGACGTGGGCAAACTCAACCACGGCGCCGGCGGCTCCTTGATCGACTACAACCGCGCCGGCACCCCGCTGATGGAGATCGTATCCGATCCGGCGATACGCTCCGCCGACGAGGCCTACGCCTACCTCCAATCCCTGCGCACCAGCATCGTCTACGCCGGCATATCCGACTGCGACATGGAGAAGGGCCAGCTCCGGTGCGATGCCAACATCTCCATCCGCCCCGTCGGGCAGACCGCGCTCGGCACCAAGGTCGAACTAAAGAACCTCAACTCCATCTCCTTCGTGCGCGATGGCATCGCCCACGAGATCGTCCGCCAGATCGCGGTCGTGAAGGCGGGGGGCGTCATCGTTCAGGAGACCCGCGACTACGACGGCCTCACCGGGACCAGCCAGTCCCTCCGCTCCAAGGAGATGGCCCACGACTACCGCTACTTCCCCGACCCCGATCTCATGCCCGTGAAGGTGGACGCCGCCTGGCAGGCCCGCCTCGCCGCCGAGCTGCCCGAGCGCCCTTTTGACAAACAACGCCGCTTCATGGCCCCCGCGCCCGAGGGCTACGCGCTGCCCTACACCCTGGCCGGCGTGCTCGTCCCCGACCGCGCGCTCTCCGACTACTTCGAGGCCGCCGCCCGGCTCGCCGGCCCCGGCCTCGCCCAGGCGGTGGGCAACTGGATAGTCAACGACCTCCAGCGTGAACTCGCCGCCGCCGGCACCGCCCTCGCCGCGACGAAAGCCAGCCCCGCCGCGCTCGCCGATTTAGTAAAACTCATCGACGCCGGCACCCTCCTGCAAAACGCCGCCAAGGAGGTTTTCGCCGAGTTGTTTGCCACCGGTGACGCCCCCGCCGCCATCGTTGCGCGCAAAGGTCTCGCCGCCTCGCCCACCGACACCGCCGAGCTGGAGCAATGGTGCCGAGACAGCATCGACGCCAACGCCAAGGCCCTGGCCGAGTTCAAGACCGGCAAGGACAGCGCGATCAACGCCTTCAAGGGCGCGATCATGAAAGCCGCCAAGGGCAAGGCCAACCCGAAGGCCGTCGACGAGACCCTGCGCCGCCTGCTTGCCGCCCTTTAGTTCCATAACCCGGCGCGCCCGGCGGTCCCTCCCTGGCTTTTTTCTACTTTGGGAAGATGAGTTAAAATCCGGCCCGCGGTCGGAGAAGGGGCCGCGAAAAGACGCAAACCCGATCCTTTTTTCGCGACTTCCGCGCCTTTTTGCGGCCAACAAGGATCAGGCGCGGAGGAGGCGGCGGAAAAAATCGACGGTGAGGCCCAGGGCTTGGCGGGCGAGCTCGGCGTCGTAACGCAGACCCTCGTCGCGCAGGAAGGCGTGGGCGGCGTTGAACTCGTGCCAGGTGAAATTCACGCCGGCGGCGGTAAGCGCCTGGTAGATCAGGACGCGGCCTTCGGCGGGCACGTGCGGGTCCTGGCGGCCAAAGACCATCAGGAGCTCGCCGGTGATCTCGGCGGCGCGGGCGAGGGAGTCGTCGCTCATGCCCGCGCCGAGGCCGCGTTTGTGCAGATCGGTGGGGTAAAAACAGGCGGCGGCGGAGACCTCGGGCCGGAGGGCGGCGCGGTAGGTGAGGTGGCCGCCGATGCAGGGGCCGAAGGAGCCGAGCCGGCCGGTGCAGGCGTCGTGGTTTTTCAAATACGCGAGGACCGCGCGGTTGTCGGCGTCGTAGGCGGCGAGGGGCTTTTCGGTCTTCAGGCGGTTGCCCAGGTCGGAGCCGGCCTGATCGTAGCCGAGCACGGTGCCGGCGGGCAGGTATTCGTGGTAGATCTCGGGCAGGGCGACGATGAAGCCGTGGCCCGCGAGGAAGGCGGCGGTGCGGCGGATGGGCGCGGTGAGTTGGAAAATCTCGGAGTGAAAAAGCAGGCCGGGATAGTGGCCGGGCGCGGCGGGGCGCAGCACGAGGGTGCGCAGGGGGCCGGACGGGGTGGGCAGATCGACGCTTTCGGGTTCGCGGAGGGTCATGGCGGGCGCAGGGTGGCGGGGCGGGCGGGCGGGCGTCGAGCCCGGTGACGCACGTTCACTTCACCCGGGGAGCGTGTCCGCGATTGCTCCCGGGGCGGGCGCGCCTCAAGCCCGTCGCATGCGCTCCCCCCGCTCGCGCCTTCATCTGCGTTCATCGCTCTGGCTGTATCTGAGTGTCTTCGCGTTTTCGCTGGTCTGGCTGCTGCTGGATCAGTGGCAGGCGCTGCGCCCGATCCAGAATCTCGCCATGGATGCGCGCTTCAAGGTGCGTGGTCCGCTGGTCTCGCCGGTGAGGGTGGTGTATGTGGACATCGACAGCCAGGCCTTGGCCAAGCTCGGCTCCTTCCCCTGGGATCGGGGCATCTATGCGCAGGTTTGCGACGGCTTGATCACGCAGGGCGGGGCCAAGGCGGTGGGCA
>JBBRHC010000044.1:0-16402 GCA_038223295.1 Opitutales bacterium | reverse complement strand
GTTGATATTCGGGAAGACCGCGCCGAAACGCACGCCGCCGCGCAAACCGAGCAAAGAGAGGCCGGACGTGGGCTCGAGGAGGATGGGCAGCTCCGCGCTGACGAAGATAACCAGCGGCCCGACCTCGGAGAGGCCGAGACGGATGGTGAGCCCGCCGATGCCGGGCACCGCGACCGAGCCCTCGATGAAGCCGAAGAGCACGCGCTGGGCGATGAGGGCGTCGTTGGAGGCGTCGAGCCCGGTGAGCAGGTTGCCGGCGGCATCGAGCGGGGCGAGGCCGAGCGCCAAGGTGCCGGACAGCCCCAGACCGCCGAACCCGATCGGCCCAAACGAGATCAAGAAAGCGCCGAGATTGGTGACGGGGAACTTGCCCGCGCGGAGCAGGCCGATGTCGATGGTGAGATGCTCGACCCGGCCGCTGATCGGCAGCGGGAAATTCGCCGAGGCGATGCTGGCCGAGAAGGTGATCGAGACATCGAGCGGATCGACCGCGATGTTGGCGAAGCGCAGCGTGACCTGCTCCAGCGTAACCGGGAACCAGTCGGGGAAACCAAAGAGCGCGGGACCGGGAGGGGTGAGGCTGACGAAAAAGCCCGGCAGGCTGGCGAAGGAGAAATCGGCGCGGAGGCCGAAGTTGCCGGCCGTGCCGGAGAGGCCGTCGAGACCGGGGAAGGCCACGGTCAGCGAGCCAAAGGTGGCGAAGAATCCGTCGGGCGCGGGGTTGAAATCGAGCGCCACGCCGGTCGCGGAGAACACAAACAGGTCCCCGAAACGCACCTCCACGCGGGTGATGTTGGCCCCGGTGAGCGCGAGGGTTTCCAGGGCGATGCGACCGTCGGCCCCGAGACGCAAAGTAAACGCGAACCGCAGCGCGGCGTCCGTGACCGCGATCTTGCCCGCGAGGGTGAAGCTGATGCTGAAGGACGCGTTGACCGCGATCCGCCC
Source organism: Opitutales bacterium (assembly GCA_038223295.1). Taxonomy (GTDB): domain Bacteria; phylum Verrucomicrobiota; class Verrucomicrobiia; order Opitutales; family Opitutaceae; genus IMCC26134_A. The sequence goes on along the minus strand of JBBRHC010000044.1, from coordinate 15,457 downwards.
CGCCGCCTCGTCGTAGGTGCCGAGCAGCGTGATGCCGACGCCGCCGGAGAGACCGCCAAACTCGGCGCCGAGGCTGAGCGAGCCGCCGATGGCGGGCACGAATTCACCGTTCGCGAAACCGCCGAGGATGATGGTGCCGCCCAGGGTGACGCCGCCGATCCTCAGGTTCTCGAACCCGAGCTGGATCGGCCCGAGGTCCAGCGGGGCGATGCGCCCGGCGGCCAGCTCGCCCAAGGCGAGGGTGAAGGTGAAGGTGGACGGCGCGCCGGCCGTCGTAGTGATACTGCCGATACGAATGACCGGCGTGAAAGGCAGCGCGGCAAAGGCCGAGAAATCAAAGGCGCCCGCGACCGTGAGGGTGAAGCCGGCGAGGCGGCCGGCCTGCGGAAAGCCGAGGGTGACACCGGTGATGTCGAAGGGGAGCAAACCGCCGAGGCCGAAGGAGGCGAGGACGCCGCCGGGGTTGGCGAGGCTGGCGGAGGCGAGGGAGAATTCGCCGGAGCGGGAAAGGGAAAGATCGGTGAGGGTGAACGCGAGGCCGTCGAGGGCGGCGATGGTCGCGGTGGCGGATTGGACGAACAGGACGGGGACGTTGGGCGCGTTGCCAAGCGAGAGCCGCGCGTTCAGCAGCGAAAGCGAAAGCACGTCGGCGAAGCTCGCCTGCAGGTTGCCCGCCGTGAGGACGAGTTCACCCGTTTGCGCGTCGAGCGAACCGAAGAGGTTGGCCGCGTTGGCCTGAAAGGTGGTGGAACCGGGGAAAAGCTGGAGCGAACCCACGGTGAACGAGACTCCGCCGGACAAGAGCTCGAAGTCGGACAGCGCCCCGCCGGTCTGGGTGAAGCCGATGGTGGCGTCGATCAAGGCGGCGACGTTGACGAGGCGGACGAAACTCGTATCGGGGAAGAGCGAGCCGACGAGGCTGAGCGCGAGTCCGTCGATCTCGATGCGATCGGAGAAGAGCGCGATGGTGCCGGCGGCGGTGGCGGTGAGCGTCTGGTAGGCGGTGAAAAGGACGCTGATCTCGCTCAGGATAAAACGTGGGTCGCCGACGCCGGGATTCAGGAAAGCATCCACGCGCTCGGCGCGGATAATCACGAAGCCGAGGTCGATCTCCAGCTCGGTGAGCGAGATGCTGACGAAACGGGCGAAGAAGCTGGCCGCGAAGGGCGAGGAGCTGACGGTGAGGTTGAACTCGAACGTGATCTCCGCGCCGCCCGCGACGTCGCCGCCCGCGCCGCCGAGGGCCAGCGCGCCGAGCAACCCGAGACGGGCGGAACCGTTGGCCAGGCGGGTAAGGTCGCCCTCGAGATCGACGCGCGCGCCAACCGTGAGGCGACCGTCGGTGGCGGAATCGACCACGAGGAAGCCGGTGACGTTGGCGGGCGAACCGGGCAGCGGCTCGAGTTGGCCGGTCGAGTTGAAACGACCGAGGAAAATGAGGCCCGAGACGATGGCGCCACCGGCGTCGAGATTGGCGAAGCCCAGCGTTACCGGGCCAAACTCAACCGGCGCGATCACGCCGCCGCGCAGCGAAACCACATCGAGAGCGAAGGTGAAACTCGCGGGCGAGCCCGGCAGGATCGTGATCAGATCGGGCGAAGCGGTGCCGATCAGCGCGGGGTCGCCGATGTAGAGAATGGGGTCGAAGGGCAGGCCAAGCGCATCGAGATCGAAACGTCCGGCAACCGATAAGGTGAAGGCGTCGAGGTTGTCGGGAGCGGGGAAGGTGATCGCGATTTCGGTGATGCGCAGCGGCAGCACGCCGCCAAGGCCGAGCACATCGGGGTAGCCGGCGGGGATCGTGACGGTGGCGCCGCTCTGGAAATAACGTCCGTCGCGCCGCAGACCGAAGTCGGTGAAGGTGACGAAAGGCGACACCCCTTCCGCCTCCAGCGCGGTGATGGCCGCGATCGTGGTGGCGAATTGAAACAGCGTGCTCGACGGGCTGGCGGCGGGGTCGTCGATGAAAGTTAGCGCGGGGGCGGCCCCGGCCGGCAGCACGACAAACTCCAGGACACCGCCCAGGGTGAGCTCGACGCGGCGGGCGGTGACGGTGAGCGCGCCGGTTGCGAGATCGAGGGTGGCGGCGACGCCGGGCCGGGCGTCGGCGACGTCGTCATCGAGCAGGCGTGGCGCGATGCCGCCGAGGGCGGGCAACAACACGGCGGAGGCGGCGGTGAAGCCGACCGTGCCAAGCAGGGGTTGACCGGGGCGGAAAACGAGACCGGCCAGCGTGAGGCGCAGGTTGGTCAAGGTGAGCGGACCCGGCACCGACGCGGACGGCGCCTCCAGGACCAAGCTCGCGAGGGTGAAGCCCTGCTCGGTGATGGTCAGGCCGGCGAGCGCGCTCGTGACACCCGCGATCAGCGGGCTCGACGCGGTGGCGGTGGCAAGCGTGAGGGTAAACGCGCCGCCGGTGCCGAGGGTAAATGAAAGCGCGGCGGCCTCGACCCGGAGGGCGCGGCCGACGGTGAGCGTGAGCGTGGCCGCGCTAAGCGTGAACGGCGCGGCGGCCGGGGCGGAGAGGGCGAGGGTGGCGGTGAGCCCGGTCAAGGTCGCGCGCACGGCGGCGTCGCCGGGGAAAAGCGTGGCCGAGGAGGCGACAAAACCAAGCGAACCGGCGGTGAACCCCGCCACGCGATCGTAGGCGAGGGCGGACAGGGCGACGACGAGATCGGCGAAACGAATCGGCCCGCGATCCACTAGCGCGGGACCGAAAATCGCGGCGGTGGCGGTAAACCCGTCGCGCGTGATGACGAGCGTCGTGAGGGTCGCGGAGCCGAGCCCGGGGAAGTCGGGCAGGGAAACGCTCACGTTGGCGAGGCTGGCGAGCGTGTTACCCGCGAAGTTGAACACCACGTCCCTGGCGAAGAGGCGCAGGCGATCACCGGCGACGCGGGCCTCGAGTTCGCCGGCGGTGATGACGAGCGAATCGATACCCGCGGCAAGGGAGTAGGTGCCGGCAAGATTGCGGGCGGTGACGGTCACGCCGGCGCCGCCGGGGAAAAGGGTGGCGACGTCGGCCGAGAGCGTCGTGACGCCGACCAAGGCGCGGGTGGCATAGGTGTAGGCGACGTCGGTGAAAACGACGGTGAGCGACTGAAAGGCGAGCGCGCCGTCGAGGGTGACGGGACCGGCGGCGTAGGTGAGGCTGGCGAAGCCGGCGCGGGCGCGGGTGAAGAAGAGGCCGTTGACGACGGCCGAGCCGAGCGCGGGGAAATCGGGCGAGGTGGCGGTGGCGCTCGCGACGGTGGCGAGGAGCGCGGCGGCATCGGTCACCGAGGGGTCAAAGTCGAGCCGGAGCCCGGTCCCGGCGACGGCGAGAGAGGCGCCGAAGGTGGCGGTGAAACGCGCGGCGTCGAAGGCGAGCGCGCCGGTCGTCAGATTTAAACTACCCGTGACGCCGCGCGCCAGCGGATCGAGGCCTTCGCCGCGGGCGGTGAAAACGGCGGGATCGGCCTCGGGCAGGAGGATCATCGCGATGGCGTCGAAGCCGATGCCGCCGGCGAGCACGCCGGCGCGGAAATCGAGCAGCGGGATGAGGAGGCGGGGATTGACGAAGCGGACCAGCACCGGGCCGCCGGCGGGGGCGAGGTCGGCCTCGAAGGCGAGGATCAGATCCCGGATGATGAAGCCGTCGAAATCGGCTGCGCCGCCGGAGCGGAACAGCTCGATGGAGGCGAGGGTGAGCGGGCCGAAGTCCGGGAAGGCGAGGAACTCGAGCGTGACGTTCAGGCCGAGGGCGAGCGCCTCGCCGGGTCGCGGATCGAGCACGAGGGTGATCGTGGGAATGCTCAGCCGGAGCAGGCCGGGAACCTCGATTACGATGTTGACCAAGATCAGGCGATCCAGCGCGACGGAGAAATCGAGATCGAAGAAAGGCGCGGCGGGCAGGCGACGGAAGCCGAAGTCGAGATTAAGCGAGAGTTGGCCGCCGCCAAACCCGGCGGCGAGAGCGAGGGAGGCGTTGAGGGCGAGGTCGAGGCCGCCGAGGGTCGCGAAGGTGAAGTCGCCGAAGAGACTGAGACGCGCGCCGAGTGGAGCGTTAGGTCCGGAGAGGAGGTCGAGGAAGCCGACGGCATCGAACGCAAAACCCGGCAGGCGGCCGAGGGAGCCGTTGAGGAAAGGGCCGAAGCTCAAACGACCATCGAAGGTGTAGCCGGCAACGGACAAACCCTCGATGCCGAGGGTGAGCGAGGGCAGGGCGAAGGGCGCAAACTCGCCGAGCCGCAGGCGGCCGAGATCGAGGTCGAAGGAAAGAGGCGCGACCGCGCCGAGGCGGAATTCGGAGAGGCCGGGCAGGCCGGTGCCGATGAGGGCGGGGTCGCCCAGGTAGATGACGGGCGTGAAGCCGAGATCGAGGTCGCCGAGGGCGAAGGCGCCGTTGACGGTGAAGACCGGAAGCGAGAAATCGCCCGCGACCGGGAAACTCAGCGCGAGTGAATCGAGGCGGAAGGGGATGAGGCCGAGGTTAAACACATCCGCGTAGCCGACGGGCAGCGTGACGGAGGCGGAATCGAGCGCCCATTGACCGCCGTGGGTGACGCGTAGACCGGCGAGCGTGACGAGCGGGGCGAGGCCTTGGCGGGCGAGCGGCGCGAGCGTGGCCGCGAGCGTGCCGAAGCGGAGCAGCTCGCGCGCGGGGGGCGCGGTGGCATCGTAGGCGAGGGTGACGGCGGGAACGTAAACCACCGCGCCGGAGAGGAGTCGCTCGCCTCCGGTGATGGTCACGTCGATGAGGCCGCCCAGGGCGATCACGGCCTGCCGGGCCGCGAGGGTGAAGGAGCCGTCGGTGAGATCGAGACTGGCGGTGACGCCGGGCAGGGCGTCGCTCGGATTGTCGTCGGTGAGCAGGACGGAGAGGGTGTCGTTGCCGGTGAAAGTGGCCGAGGTGGCGGTGAGACCGAGGTTGGCGTGGAGCGCGGTGACTTCGCCGCCGGCGTAGTCGAGCGAGATGTTGAGGGTGAAGCGCGGGGCGGCGAGGGCGAGGAGGGCCGGGTTGCCCAGGGAAAGCGAAGAGGCGGCGCCGAGGGCGAAGGAGGCCGCGAGGTCGAGGCCGTCGCGCCGCACGGTGAGCAGGTCGATGGCGGGCAGCGGCGTGGCGGGGTCGAGCAGACCGGGCAACTGGATGGTGAGGTTGCGCACCGTGGCGAGGGTGGCGGCGGGATCGAGGACGGCGGGGTCCCAGACGAAACGGATACCGGGATCGGAGGCGGAGTTGGACCCCGCGGCGGTGGCGATGAAGTTGCCCCCCACCGCGAGGCGGAAGGTGGCGGCGGCGAGATCGAGCGCGCCGCTGGCGAGGTCGATGGTCCCGCGCAGATCGGTGGCGGTGGCGACGCCGTCGATGGCCTCGGTGAGGGTGTCGGGGAAAAGGGCGGCGGAGTCGGCGGCGACCACGAGTTCGCCGTCGAGGGTGGTGTCGGCGTCGGTCGCGCCGAAGTTGACGATGACATCGCCAGTCACGCGCAGGTTCTCGAACTCGACCAGACCGGCGAGGGATACGGAGAGGAAACGCTGGAGGAAGGCGAAGGCGTCGGTGAACAGCTCGCCGGGGGAGAGCGTGCCCGAGTAGTTTTCGCCGCCGAAGAGGCCGCCGCCGACCCCGAAGAGCTGGGCGAAATAATCGCCGCCGACACCGGTGAGCGAGAGATCGTAGTCGAGGTCTTTGGGGGCGATGATCCAGCCGACGCCGTCGAGCCCGCCGGTGTAGAAGCTGCCGGGAATCTCGTTCACCGGGGTGAAGCCGCCCGCGCCGTCGGGCACGAGGCCCAGGCGGCGGCCGGCGGCGTCGCTGAGCGTGCCCTGCACCGGGTCGAAGATCACGCCGACGATCCTATCAAAGTCGCTCTCGGCCAGCCCTTGGCTGATGCCGCGCCCCGAGGGCGCCAGCAGGGTTTGCAGCACGAGGCGGATGACATCGGCGTTGGACGTGAGCTCGGTGTGCGCGGTGCCGCCCTGGGTATTGGTGCCGCGTTCGAACGCATGGAGGACGAACCGGGAGTCTCCGATGAACTGGCCGGCGGACGACCGCGTGGGCACCGTGCCGTCGCCCGAGGCGGGCAGCCGGATGTCCTCGAACCAGGCCTCGCCCGGGGCGGGATCGCGGGCGAACAAGTCCGCCAAGCCGGCGATTTCATCGTGGAGGGAGTAGGACTCCAAGAAGCCCTCGCCAACCCGTTCCCGGACTTCGACCGGGGTGTCCTGGTCGATCCCGTATATCACCTGGACGGGACGGCCGAGGCGGTCGGCGAAGGCGTTGGGATTCGGGTCGAGCACCCCGGGCGAATCGAGACCGCCGTTGAGATCGTGGAGGAATCGATTGACCAAATCCGACTCGGGCGGTTGCGCGAGGAGTTCGCCGTCTTGGGTGCGGTAGAAGGCGTAGGTCGCCAGCAGGGTGTTGATCGTCGGCACGTATTGCCGGATAAACTTTTCCTCGATCGTGCCCTCGCCGGGGGCACTGACGGAGGAAAGAGTGATCAGTTGGGGGCCGCGAACGTCCTCGACCTCCAGCACTTTCAAAAATGCGCCGTAGATCACCTTGGACAACACGACCTGAAAATCGGCCGCGATGGCGAAGTTGTCATGCAGCGGATTCCACGGCTTGGAGGCGCCCCGGCTGGGGACGCCGATCAGGATAAGATTGCGGACGCCGGGCAGGTTGCGGGCGACGCCCCCGACCGGATCGTCGTAGGCCCCGCGATAGGCCGCGCTTTGGATGTAAGTGCGGGCGACGAGGCCTCCGGTGCTGTGGGTGATGAAGTCCACGTCGGTCAGTTCCCCAAAGGCGGGGTTCCAGGCGCGCTGGGCCTGGCGGAGCCAGTAGCCCAGGTAATCGACACCATATTCGATGACCCCGTCGGTGATGATGGCGGCGGTCAGATCGGCGCCATCCGGCATCGTCACGATTCCATTGATGACGCCGTCGGTGGGGCCGGGGACAAGGCGCCAGTCGTAGGCCGCGACAAACAGGTCCTTGCCCTCGACATAGCCCGCGTTTTTCAACGACTGGATCAGGTCGTCGTAGGACTTGATGAGCGGATCGATGACCCAGTCCTCGGGCTTGATGCCGCGCTCGAGCAACCAGTCGAAGTTCTCGATCCCCTTCTTGGGCAGGGAGGCGGCGATGCCGGGCAGGAGGATGACCGGCACCCGCTCGCCCGAGGCGAAGGGCGAATCGGCGGTGACGGCGGCGGCGGCGGCGAAAGGGGGGGAAAGCGCCAGCTCGGCGGCGAAGGCGGCGGCGGTGGGGGCGTTGCCGTTGCGCCCGATGGAGAGGCCGAGGGCGGAAATCTGGTTGGTGCGGATAACGACCTCGGCGATGCGACCCGAGGGGAAACCGGCGAAGGCGGGGAAATCCACGTGGACATTGCGCGCGGTGGCGATGATCGATCCGGCCGGCGGGCCGGTGGCGGGCAGCGAGAAGACCACGTTCGATGCCACGAAACGGACCGCCGGGCCGACCTGAAACTCGAGCCGGTTCGCGGTCGCGGTGACATCGCCGGTGGGGAGCGCGAAGTTGACCACGAGAAACTCGAAATTCCCGGTGAACGCGTCCGCCGAGGCACGGGGAAAAAACAGTCCGCTCGGCGCGATGACCCGGAAACCGCCCGTCAACGCCGCCGTCGCGCCCGCCGTGTAGGTAACGTCCACCGCGAGGGACAGCCCCGTGGCCTCGAAAATCACTGGCGAGGCGCCGAGGCGCAGCCGCCGCCCGGCCTCGGCCGCCGCCTGGGCGCGCAGGGTGAAGCCGTTGCGGCGCAGCTCGAGCAGTGGCACGGTGATCAACCCGAGCGCGAACGCCGCCGGGCCGCCAACTCGCAGGCCGGCGAGGGTGGCCAGGACCGCATCGCCGGCGGTCGCGGCGGGATTGAGATCGACCGCGAGCGCGGGCGCGGAGCCATCCCCCACCGCGACCAACTCCAAGCCCGGGCCGAAGTTTCCGGTGACGTTCGCCGACGTGAGTCGCAGGCGGCCGGACGCGGAGACGGAACCGGTCACCGCGGTAGCGGAAAACGGACCGGCAGGCGGGGGCGTGGCGAGCGTCGCCGCCACCGGGAAAAGCACGGCGCGCACGGCGCTGAGGCCGAGCGTGGCCGCCGCGCCGGCGTTGCCGTTGCCGACAAACGAGAACCTGAGCACGGGCGACTCCAGCCACGCCAGGGGCGCCGGGGCCGGCCCGGCGATGAAGGCGGGCAACCCTACGGTGCCGGTCGCGGTGAAAGCGCCGGTGGCGCCGAAGCCGAGGGTGACGTCGAGCGCGAGCACGCCGAGGTCCGCATTGCCATCGACCACCACGCGAGCCGAACCCGAGCCGGCGAAGACGGTGGCGGAAAGATCGAGGCGCAGCGTCAGACCGGTGATCTGGAAACCGCCGATTCGTGAAACGGCGTTGATCGGAAGCACCGTGACCAACGTCCAACCCTCGGCGGTGCGCGCGCCGGTGACGGCCACGAGGAGGATCGCGTTGGCCGCATCGCTCAGGCCGGCGAGGGCGACCGTGCCGGACAACGTCGCGGTCGTGGTGAGCGTGGCGGCCGTCGCCGGGGCGAAAACGGCGTCAAAACCAAAGCCATATGCCAGGGTCGCGGGACCGGCCGTGAAGGTGAGCGTCGCATCGGCGGCGGCCTCGCCGCCGCGCGCCAGCAGAGTCCCTGGCGCGACGGCCAGGCCGGCGCCGCGCACCCGCGCGGCGGGATCGACGAGGGCGAGCGCCAGGTCGGCCGAGGCCGCGAGCGCGCCGGTGATGTTCACCGTAGTGATTCCGCCGATACGCGCGGTGGTCGCGAAGGCGGGCGCGGCCACCGAGGCGGCGAGGGCCAGGCCGGTCGGGCCGGTGAGGTAGAAGCCGCCGGCATCAACGCCGAAAACCAGCGTCACCACGATGTCGCCGGCGAAGGTGGCGGAAGCGGCGGCGAGATCGCTGGCGAGGCCGGCGAGGAATTCGCCGCCGGCAAGGTTGAGCGCGGCGGATACGCCCGCGCCGTCGATATCGAGGGTGGCGGTGAAGCGGGCCTGGAGCAGATCGTCGCCCGTGGCGGCCGTCACGCCCGCGACCCCTCCGGCGATAAAATCGAGCGCGTAACCGGCGCCGCGGAGTGCGTTCGCCAGAGCGCTAAAATCGGCGAGACCGGAGGACAGCGCCGTCGGGGTGAAATAGGTGACCGAGCCGAGGGAGAAGAGCGTGTCGAGCCGGTCGGGCAGGAGCGCGAGCGAGCCGGCGGGCAGGCCGAAGAGCGACGCCCAGCCGGGCAGGCGCGCGGCGAGATCGGCCAGGCCGGCGTTGAGCGTGACGATCAGCGTGGCCAGGGCGGGGTTGCCGCCGCCCGATCCCGTCACGGTGAAGCGCAGGGTGGAACCGACGATCGCGAAGGTCGGCAGCAGCGCCGCGGGCACGCCCGAAAGATCGATCCGCGTCGGGGCCACGACGCCTGACGACGATGTGAACAAGGTGACGATCCGCTCCCCGGTAAAACTTAGCCCGCCCTGCGCGACGACTTCCACCGTGCCAAGAAAGTCGCCCGCGCCACCGACCGTGAGCATGCCGGCGGCGAGCTCGCCCCTGGCTGTCCCGATACCGAAGCGAAGCGTGGTCGTGGAGGAAGAAAGGAACGCTCCGGTGACGATTACCGCCACGCCGGCTTGGATGCCAACGGGGCCATTGGCGACGAGTTCGCCCTCGATCCGGGTGGTGCGATCAAAACGGATGCCGCCATTGAAGGACCCGCTAATCGAGCCGATGCGCACCAAGGGCGTGTCCACGATCAGAGGCGCGGAGCCGAAGGGAGTCAGGGACACGGTCGGGGCGAAAATCACCGCGCCCCCGGCCAACGTGATCGAAGCGGCCGAGATTCCGGTGAATTCATCCCCATCGACCACCAAATCGTCCAGCACGATGGAGCTTCCCGTGTTCACGCCGCCGTTGTTTCGCAAGTTCAGCGAACCGCGGAAGGTGGCGGTGGCGGATCTGCCCGAATCGCTCCCGCTCAACGTGACGCCATCAAACACCGCATCGGTAAATTCTCCCGAATAGGTCGTGGAGATGCTAGAAAACGCGCCCTTAAGCGTGGCCCCGGTGAGCCGCAGAATCCCGACCGCAGTGGTGTTGAAGGAGGCGAGGGTAATCACTCCGCCGGTGATCGTGATATCATCCGCATAGCTCGGCACGAAGCCACCCGACCAGTTCGCGGCATCGTTCCAGTTGCCGTCGCCGCCCAGCCAGGAAGCGATCCGCTGAGCGAGATCGATCCTTACCGTCAGCCGTGTCTCCCCGTCGCCGGTCTCGGCGGTCACGGACGCGGAGATGGTCGCGTCCGGGGGCGTGATTGAGACTCGGGAGAAAGCGCCCGTGAGGATTCGGGCGCGGAGAAACTCGAAGCTACTCTGCGCAAACGCTACCAAGTCATCGAAAGCAGGGTCCAGGCTTACACGAAATTCGCCCGCCAAGATCGCGGCGTCCACCGTGAGGTCGCCGATTCTCGCGCCCTCGCTGTTAAAAATCGTGCCGCTCAGCACCCCGCCGGCCTCGACCACGAGTTCGCCGCGCACAGTGGAGGAAAACCGCACGCTCGCGATGCCCCCGGCGATCACCCGGACGTCGCCCGTGACGGTGGACGGTATCTCGAAAACCCCGCCGGCGACCAACACGCCGCCGCTCACCGTGACGGAATTCGACCTCGACCAGATGCCTTCGCGCTGCTCCACCCGCGCGAAGACGCCGTCGGAAAGACTGGCCGTGCCGCGATTCACCAAAGTGACGCCGGCCCAATCCAAGGAGGACGTGGCGATGAGTTCGGCGCGGTTCTCCACCACGAACCCGGCCCCGCTCACCACGAAACGCACCAAACCATCCAGCCGCAGAGGGGTGTCGCCGACCAACACGATCCCGGGCCGGCCCCGGTCGCTCGCAAGGGTGAGCCCGTGGGCGAAACTATCGACGGCGCCGACCTCGAGCCGCGCGTCATCGCGCAGGAAAAGGCCGCCGAAATCCCGCTGGCGCTGAGCCGCGAGCACGATGTCCGGCGCGCTCGCGGCGGAGAGCAGCACCGCGCCTTCGAGCGCGCCACCCCACCAGAGCAACGACGCTGAAACGCGCAGGGTGCCCTGTCCGGCAAGCGTTCCGCCGCCGAGTTCGAGGCTCGCCACCGTCAGGTCAAAGCCCGCCGCCAGCGTCACCCGGCCCGCGCCGATGGCGACCGCCGCCCCGGAACCCGGCGGGACGCCGGTGGACCAGCGCGAAGCGTCGGTCCACAGCCCGTCACCCCCCAGCCAGATCGCCGTTCCCGCCGCCGCAGGCGTGACCGCGAGCGTGGCTCCCGTGGCGGAAAAGGTCAGCGCCAGGGCGGACCCGAGGTCGAAACCGCTGCGCTCGAAGGCCGTAAATTCACCGGTGATCGTGGATGCGCCGACGCGAAAGCCGAGCACCACGAGATCCGGGCCCGCCGACACCGGGCCGCTGCGACCCACCACCGCAAAGCGGCCGGCCAGGGTAAACGAGTTCGCCACCAAACGATCCACCACCGCGAGGCCGCCGACCACGTCCTGAACCCGAACCTCAAGCCGCCCCAACGCTTGCTGCACATAGTTGCCCGTGATCGTGAGTGTGCCGGCGGCGCGCGCCCCGCCGGTGCTCGCGCCAGTTAGGGGTGCGGCGCCGGGCGCGACGACCCCGGCGGTGTTGGTGACCAGACCGAAGAGATTACCGGTGCCGGCGACATAGGCCTGGGTGATAAAAATATCGGTCGCGCTCAGCCGGCCATCCACCTGCACCGTGCCGCTGGAAAGACTGATGAAGGGGCGGGAGCCGAAGACACTCAGGCTCGCGTCCGGACCGACCAGGAGATCTCCGGAGTTGGAGAAGAGCGTGACGAACACGCCGCCCGAGGTGGATAACGACGAGGTGCCGAGCAGCTCCATCCGGCCATTGTTAAACACGCTTCCCTGATTGGCATTGTGACTGAAGCTGGCGTTCACCTGCCGCCAGAGTCCACGGTTGGTGACGCCCGCGATAATGTTGCTAAAGCTGTTGCCCAACAACTCGAAGGTTCCCTCGGCATCATTGGTGAACGAGAGCCGCAGGCCGAAGCTGGTGCGGAAAGTGAAGCTGGCGGAGACATCCGCCTCGACCCGCATCAGACCGGAGTTGGTAAAACTGGAGAAGACGGTGAAACCCACGAAACTGCCGGTATCGCCGCCGCGGGTGAGGATCAGCTCGCCCCGCTGCACGTGGTTGAACGAACCCCAGACGGTGCTGCCCGGTCGCAGCTCGAAGCGGCCTAGGTTGTCCACCAGGCCGTTGAAATTCGCGCCACTGGTGATGACGAGGCCCTCGTTCCGCAGGGGCGCGGCGAGTTCGCCACCGGTCAGGAGGAAAGTGGACCCGGACCGCACGATCACGCCCTCGGTGGTCGCAGGATCCGTGTCGGTGGGGAGAGCCTGCAAACGGCGGCCGCTGCCGACAAACGTGACCGCGCCCGCCCCACCGCCGACGATCAACGCACCCACCCTGGTATCGGCACCCAAGGTCACGGTGACGGCGGCGGCGGGCGCGATCAGCGCGGTATCGAGCCGCGAAGGCAGCCGGTCCCCGGCCCAGTTGAGCGGATCGAGGTAGGATCCGCCGTCGCCGCCGCCATCCCAGGCGACGGTGGCGGGCGCGGGCGCGGCGACCACGCGCAGATCAAAGCCGCCGGCCCCGGCTCGACGCTCCAGCGCGAGTTGATGGCCGGGGAAAACGAGTCCGCTCGTGGTCGCAAAATCCCCCGTTACGGTGGCGGAGAACAGATCATAAATCGCGATCAGATCGCCGGTGCGCACCGCGAATCCCGGAAGCGCCACAAACTCGAACGCACCGTCCAGCACGGTGGCGGAGCCCGTGGTGCGGAAGCGGTTGGTCAGATTCGCCTCGCCCAAGGCGTCGAGCCCGAGCGCCTCGATCACCAGCCGTCCGGCGGCGGTCTGGGTGTAGCCGGCGGTGATCGCGAGCTCGCCGCGGGTGCCATCGACGCGCCCGGGCCGCACCGTGCCGGAGCTGACCACCGCGCCGGAGAACGTGCCGGTGCCGCGAAGTTCGCCGCCGAGGAGCTGAAACGCGCCCGAGTTTGCGATGACCGTGCTGCCCGCGAGCTCGAAGAGCCCGGCGGTCTGAGTGAAGGTGCGCTGAAGATCAAAGAACGCGCCAGCCGCCCGGATCGTCCCGGCGTTGGTCAAAGCCACCAAGGTGAAGCGCACCGTGCCGCTGGTGCTGCCGCCGATCGCCAAGGTGCCTTGGTTGAGGAGGGTCAGCGGGGTGGTCGAGGCCAGCGGTTCCAGCGCCACCGTGCCGAACGGATTCACCGAAAGCGTGGCTCCGGGCAGAATCGTCCAGATTGAGCCACCCTGGCCAAAGAGCGTGCCGGTGGACCAGGTGCCGGCGCCGCCGATGTCCACGGAATCGGCGTTCAATGTTTTGTTTCCGGTGCCGGTGAGTTGAAGGACCGAGGTCGGCCCCAGGGTAATCCGGGAGCCGCCGAGCGAGGCAAAAATCTGGCCGGACGCGATGCTCAGAGTCCCGGTGACCGTAAGGGTCCGCTGAAAGGTCACGCTGGCCCCGGCGGAGATGCTCAGGCTGCCGAGCGCGGTGTCGTTTCCGGTGTAGGTCAGGCCGCCCGAGGTGGTGATGGAGCCGCCGCCGCTTACTCCGGCCAAGGTGAGGGTGCCGGCGTTGAGGATCGTGCCGGAGCTGGTCGGCCCGGCGACGGTCAGAGACGCCCCGGCGGCGATGTTCAGCGTGGCGACCGCGAAGGGTGCGCCGGCCGTCGCCGTGATCACCACTGTGCCGGCGCTAAGGATAAACTGGCCCGCGCCGGTGATAGCGGTGGGCCTGGACTGGACCGTGCCCGTCCCACCGAAAAAGGTGCCGATGCCGTTGAGCTGGATAATGCCGTCCAGCGCGCCGAGGCTTCGCACGGTCAGTTGGCTGTTGGTTTCGACGCGCAGCTCGCCGGTGGAGCGGAAGTCGATTTCCCGAAAGATGGTCAGGTTTGTGGACGAACCGCTGACTTGAAAAAGGCCGGTGTTGGAAAAAACCCCCGCTTCGGCGGCCGAGAATCCGAGGATGGCCGGGCTGGTGGCGTTTGCCGCGAGAAAGGAGCCGGCGTTGGTGAAGGTGGCACCGCGCAGAGTTAAACTGCCCACGTTGGCCCAGTTGACCGTGCCGAGATTGGTCAAGGGGCGGGCAAGCGTTTTGGTGGCACTGCCCGAAAGGTTGAGGACGCCTGCCGCCCCGATCGTGAATGCACCGGCCCCCGCCAAGGTGCCTTGGCTCCAGCCGAAGGTGCCGTCGATTTGCGCGGTCAGGCTGGAAAGAGTGGTGCCCGAAAAAGTGAAGGTGGCACCGGGTGCCACGGCCAAGTGGCCCGAGATGGTCAGGGTTCGCCCCGAACCCATCAGCAAGGTGGGGTTGGCGGCGGCCGCGCCCAGCGTGATCGAGGCGACGGTGGGATTTACGTTTAGCGTAACGGTGTAAGTTCCCGCCGCATTAATCACCACATCATCGGTCTCGGTAGGCACTAACCCCGTGGACCAATTGCTAGCAGTTCCCCAGTTACCCGCTCCACCTAACCAAAAGACTTGGGTCGCCTGGATGGTGGTATCCGGGCTAATCGCGGCCGAGATCGGGCCGCTCGAAACAAACGTTTCCGCATCAGAGGCTTCACTTGCGGGCGGGGCCGGCGCGCCAAGCCCGGCGGCCACCATCTGAGTCACGGCCGAACCAGCGTCTTCAGGGGGCGCCGGGGGCAAAGGCACCGCGATGATCTCTGGCGAAAAATCCTCCTTCGCGGCGGGCGATTGCCCGCTAAGCGACGTCGTCGCGGCCGAGTCTGCCGCCAAAACCGACGCGGGAGCCGCCGTCGGCACGAGCACACCCGCATCCGTCGTCTCCTCCTCCGCTAACGCCTGCCCGGATAGCGCGTCGGCGGCTTCGGCCTCGGTGGTCGGTTCCTCCCCGGAATCCAGACCGCCATAGAGATCCACGCCGAAGGGGGACGCGCGGCCGGCGGTGAATCCCGCCTCCTCCCCCGGCGTGACCGGCGTGGCGGAAACCTCGATCACCGTGGCGCCGGACGAGGCGTCGGAGTCGGAATCATCGATCAAAACGCCCAAGGCGGCGGACAGCATGAGACGCTGCTCCAGTGCTTCTAGTTGGTGTAGATTCCTCAGGCCCACGTCGAACTGCAAAGAGACCGCAACTCACCGGGTCCATTCAACCCGAAATCCGGAGTAGGAGCCGATGAGATTGCGCAAGAAGCTGGATCAGATGGTCGTTCGTGAATCCCGAGGTGCACTGAATAGTGCTTTGAGCGGGTGAACAAACGAGCAGATGACCAGCAGATTGCGCTAGCCCGAGTTCGGCGTTCCTGAAGTTAAGTGACTGATAGTGAACGCTAAGTTTTCGAAAGGCACTACAGGAATT
>JBBRHC010000043.1:0-16560 GCA_038223295.1 Opitutales bacterium | reverse complement strand
AAGGTGGCGGCTTTGATGGTGTTGGAGCGGGGGAGGGGGGGGCTGGTGAGGTTGATCGTGACGTGCGCGCGGGTGTGGTTGGTGCCGTCTATGGCCTGGCCGCGATGGGTGGGGACGGGGCGGGCGGGGTCGTGGGCGGCGGGGTTGGCGAGGGTGATGGCGCCGGTGTGGGGGTTGATGGCGAAGGCGCCGCGTTCGAGGCCGCGTTCGAGGAAAGAGAGCTGGCCGCCTTGGAAGAGGTTTTTGGCGGCGATGAGGCCATTGGTGATGGAGTGGGCCTGGACGTCGAAGAGGAAGAGGGTGCCGCCGGGCTGGCCGAAGAGGGTGGAGACATCCATGATGCCGGAGGATTCCCAGTTGCCGACGTCGGTGGGGGCGCCGTCGGTGGAGCCGAGGGGGAAGACGTTGTCGCGATCCATCTGGGCGATGCGGACGGCGACGCCGGTGGCGGGATCGAGGCGCCAGAGGGAGGTCTCGAAGCCGGCGGCGCCGAAGCTGCCGACCTGGTTGGACTGGTCTTCCTGGACGTAGAGGAAACCGTCGTCGGCCCAGTCGAGATTGTCGGGGCAGCGGAGGCCTTCCTCGGGGGTGAGGAACTGGCCGCCGCCGGCGTCGTCGCCGCTGTAGAGGAGGAGGATGGAGGTGGCGAGGGGCTGGGCGGTGCCGGGGGCGAAGTCGAGGTCGAGGAGGTAGGTGTCGCCCCAGTTGTCGGCGGGGTAGAGGTTGCCGCGACCGGTGGAGGCGAAGGCGACGCGGGTGCCGTCGGTGGGGCTGGTGGAGAGGTCCTCGGGGCGGGAGAAGGAGAAGGCGCCGAGGGCGTCGGACTGGGCGTGGAGGGTGAAGTCGCTCTTGTATCCGAGGGCGTCGTGGCCGGCGGTGCCGGCGGCGGCGGGGTTGCGGGCGTCGAGGGCGACCCAGGTGCCGGTGCGGAGGGAGCCGGTGCCGTTGAACTGTTGCGGGGTGAGCTGGGCGTTGCCGAGGAAGGGGTCGGATTTCCAGACGTAGAGCTGGCCGCCCTTGAGGCCGTTGCGGGCGGGGAAGGAGGCGCCGGGGGTGATGTCCTTTACCCCGATGTAGAGGTAGAGGGGTGTGGCCTGGGCGTCGTCACCGAGGAGGAAGGCGACGTGGGTGGTGGTGCCGGTGTCCACGAGGGCGGCGTTTTCCCAGGAGCCGCGGCCGAAATCGGGCAGGGCCCAGAGGTCGCCGTTGGCGGGGTCGAGCGCCCAGAAGGTGCCGCCGAAGGGGTGGTCGAAGGCGGTGGAGGACTCCTCGCCGGTGATGTAGAGGCGGTCAACGAGGCCGCGTCCGGGGCCGAAGAGGGCGGGCTCGTAAAGGGAGGACGAGCAGAGGCGGTCGAGGCCGCCGAGATCGAGCTGGGCGGGGCTGGTGACGATGTTGCCGGAGCGGTCGTAGATGCGGGCGATGGCGAGGCCGCCGTCAATCACGCGGCGGCTGGAGCGGTCTATGTCAATGTAGGTGATGCGCGCGCCGCCCCTGGTGATGACGGTGCCATTGGCCAGGGTGTAGGGGTAGCCGTTGGAGCCGGTGGTGGGGAGCTCGATCTCGTGGTTCATGAACACGCGGACGGTGTCGGCATCGAGCGCGTAGGCCCCGAGGCCATCGGGGACGCCGACCGGGGAGAAGCTGCCCGCGCTGGTGGGGTTGAGCGCGCCGGTGGCGCCCTCGATGGTGTCGCCCATGGTGAAGATCGGGTTAACGACGTAGCCGGTGCCGGGGGTGGCCTCCATGTAGGTGGCGCCGCCGCTGCCGCCGAGGAGGGCGTAGCGGATGCCCTCCTGGCCGGTGACGGCGGGGCTGAGGTCGCCGATGACGGTGCCGGCGGCGGCGAAGCGGGAGACGTTGAAGGGGCCGGTCTGGGAGATGGGCGGCTGGGCGGTGGTGAAGGTCCAGGAGCCGGGGCCGGAGGTGCCGGCGAGGCCCGCGAAGGCGTTGCCCGCGAGGTCTTCGAGCGCGCCGGCGGAGATCTCGACGTAGTAGGCGACGGCGGACTGGAGGGAGGCGACGGGATCGATGGTGAGCACGCCGGGGCTGAGGCTCAGGCGCGGGTCGGCGATGGCGAACGACTCGAAGAGCGAGCCGTCGGCGACGCGGCGGATGGCGACGGTGCCGGTGGCGCGTTTGCGGATGGATTCGCTGAAGTAGGCGGTGAGGCTGGTGAAGATGTTGACCCCCGCGGCCCCGGAGGCGGGGAGGCGGTGGACGACGGTGGGCGCGGCGATGTCGGGGCCGACGGCCTCGGTGACGGTGAGCCGGAGCTCGGGGCCGGCGGGGGCGAAAGTGTTGCCCACGCCGGCGAAGGTGACGACGTCGGTGGGGTTGACGGCGGCGAGGAAGAGGCTGAATTCCGACTCGGTGTTGAGGCGGGAAAGCAAGGCGCCGCCGGCGGCGGAGAGATCGAGAGTGAAGGTGGTGCGCGTGCCGCTGGAGGCGGAGCGGCTATAGGCGAAACGGCCGAGGGAAACGGGGGCGAAGGCGTATTGCGCGGGGTCTATGCCGCTGGCGAAGTTGGGGTTGAAGACCTTGCCGCCGTAGTTGGCGATGAGCGGATCGGTGGTGAGAAACAGATCGAACTGGGTGCCCGAGGCGAAGCCCTGGAAATGGCTGGTGAGGGTGAGCTGGGCGCTGGTGATGGCGGTGATCGCGGAGGTGGCGGGCAGGCCGAAGTCGGACTTGCGCACGGAGAGACTGGCGAGGCTGTAGATGAAGAAGTTGGTGGAACTCTGGCCGTTGCCCTCGGCCCAGAAATTGGCGTGGATGGGGGCGTTGGTGGTGCCGGTGATCTTGGCCTGGAAGGTCGAGACGGGGGACTTGACGACGAAGGGGGAGACGCCGGCGGCGAGGGTGGTGAAGTTCCAAGCGGTCGCGCCGGTGAAGCCCGCGTAGGGGTTGCCCGCGAGGTCGGTGACGGCCCCGGCGGGGATCTCGACGTAGTAGCCGGTGGCGGGGGCGAAAGGGGTGGGCGGGGTGAGGATGAACTGGTTGCCGTTGACCGAGGTCTGGGCGGAGTTGGCGGCGATGGTCGCGAAGACGGAGCCATCGGCGCTGCGCTTGATCAGGATGTTGCCCACGCCCTTGGCGGCGGATTCGCCGAGGAGCACGGTGGGGGTGGCGGAGGCGGGGACGCTGGTGGCGCCGTCGGCGGGGGCGAGGCTGATGAGGACGGGCGCGGTGACGTCTATGCCGCCGGCGTTTTGCACGGTGCCGGTGACTTGGAGGGGGAGGACGTTGGCGGTGACGGGGTCGGTGTAGTTGGTGATGCGCACGGTGCCGCCGCCGGCGGTCGTGGACCCGTTGGCGGAGGTGGTGCCGATGGCCCGGACGCGGAAGCGCACGGTGCCCGTGACGGGCGCGAGGGCGGCGAGATTGACGGCGGTGTAAACGAAGTTGGAACCGGGGGCCTGGTGGATGGTGGCGAGCGCGGTGGTGTAGTTATCGGTGGAGATAAAAACGCCGAAGGTGCCCGGGCCGGTGCCGGAGGAGCGGGTGCCGAGGAAAACCTGGTCGAGATCGACCTCGAAGCCGGCGTTCACGTTGAAGCCGAATTCGTAGTGATCGTCGGTGACGGGTGCGCTCCAGCCGGAGGAGGCCATGGAGCCGCTGCCGGTGACGGTGGAGGTGATGCCGGCCCCGCGGACGAGGTTGGCGGGGGTGATGTTTAGCGGCGAGACGCCGACGTTGAAGGCTTGGTTGCCCGGCGCGCCGGAGAGGTCGTAGCTGACGATCTGCGCGGCGCTGGCCGACGTGGCGGTGGCGGCGAGGGCGGCGACCGCGAGAGCCGCGGTCGAGAGGGACGCGACGAAGCGGGACGACCCCATGAACGAGGTCCTGCGAGAGTGGGAAAAGAGGCGGAGAAAATTCATGGGAGTGGAGGTCGAAAGTAGGGGCGAAAGAGGGGGCGGCGCCGAAGGGCGCTCGGCGGGAGCGACGGGGGCGATCGGCACATGAAACTCCGGATCGGCCCACCAACTCAATTCACCGGGGTGACTTCCGGGTGATAAAACGACCGAGGGTAAACCAAGTCATCCTCCCTTATGCGGGCGGTTATCCTAACGTATGTCGCGCCGCGGTGTCGTTTGTGACGGTTGTGGCACAGGGGAAACCCCGATGCAGCAGGTTTGAGCCAAACGCCGCGCGCGGCGCTTTGGGGTTGAAAACTATTAAAGCGGCGGAACTTCGCGACTTCGAATCCGGCAAGGGCACGTCGGGTGCTCAGGCGTTCGGGCTCCGGCCCGCCACCAATCCGCCACCCGCCACCCGTCATGCCATTCGCCTTCTCCTGCGCCCACGCCTCCACCGTTTCTGCAATCGCCTCCGCACCCGCGCCCCGCTCGCACGCGCGCCGCCAGACGCGAGGCGCGCTCGCCGCCCTCGCGTTTCTCCTCGTCACCGCCTTCGCCCCGGCCGCGCAGTTCGAACTCACCACCGCGACCATCGCCGACATCAACCAGGCCTTCGCCGCCAAAGCCCTCACCTCCGAGAAACTCGTCTCGCTCTACCTAAAGCGCATCGAGACCTACGACCCCGTTCTCAACGCCGTCATCACCCTCAACCCCAAGGCCCTCGACGAGGCCCGCGCCCTCGACGCCGAGCGCCTCGCCAAGGGCCCGCGCTCGCCGCTCCACGGCATCCCCGTGGTGCTCAAGGACAACTTCGACACCACCGATCTGCCCACCACCGGCGGCTTCTTCGGGCTCAAGGACTCGCTCCCGCCCCGCGACGCCACCGTCGTCGCGCAGTTGCGCAAGGCCGGCGCCATCATCCTGGCCAAGGTCAACCTCTCCGAATTCGCCTCCGGCGGCGCCACCAGCACCTTCGGCGGCCGCTCCCTTAACCCCCACGACCACACCCGCACGCCCGCCGGCTCGTCCGGCGGCACCGGCGTCGCCCTGGCCGCCGTGTATTCACCGCTTGGTTACGGCACCGACACCGGCGGCTCCATCCGCGGCCCCTCCACCGCCAACGGCATCGTCGGCCTCAAGCCCACCCGCGGCCTTCTCTCCCGCGCCGGCATCATCCCGCTCGCCCTCTCCTTCGACACCGGCGGCCCCATGACGCGCTCCGTCTACGATCTCGCCGTCTCGCTCAACGTCACCGTCGGCGCCGACCCGCGCGACGCCGCCACCGCCCCGAGCGTCCCCCACCTCCAGACCGATTACACGAAGTTCCTCAAGACCGACGCCCTCAAGGGCGCGCGCATCGGCTTCGCCGTCGCCTACAAGGGAGCCGACGCCGAGGTCGACACCACCATCGAGAGCGCCCTCTCCGCCCTCCGCGCCGCCGGGGCCGAAGTCATCGAGGTCAAGATCCCCGACGCCGTGCTCAAGATCCGCTCCGATCTCTACAACGCCATCCGCCGCCCCGAATTCAAAGCCCAGATCGCCGACTACCTCGCCACCCTGCCCCCCGACACGCCGAAGAACGTCAACGACCTCATCAAGCTCTCCGAAAAACTCACCTCGCCCAGCCCCGAGGGTTTCACGCCCAACCCCGCCCGCCTCGCCCTCTTCCGCCTGGAGGCCAAGACCCCCGGCCTCGACGATCCCGCCTACCTCGCCGCCGTGAACCACGGCCTGCCCTTCGTGCGCGACAGCCTCCAGGCCCTCTTTACCACCCACCGCCTCGACGCCATCGTCTACCCGACCAGCCCCCGCCGCCCCGCCCGCATCGACGTCGAGCTGCCCGTGACCGAAGGCTCCGCCTTCGACGTCGGCTCCGCCACCAACCTCGCCAACCTTTCCGGCTTCCCCGACATCATCGTCCCCGCCGGCTTCACCTCCACCGGCCTGCCCATCGGCATCAGTTTCTTCGGCCCCGCCTGGAGCGAGCCCAAACTCCTCGGCCTCGCCTACGCCTACGAACAGGCCACCCGCGCGCTGCGCCTTCCGGTCTCCACGCCCGCGCTCCCTGGCGAGTCGTTCACCTATTAACCCCGACCGCTTCCCCGCCCGCTCCGCCCTCGCCGATCGCCCTCAACGCGCCCCCTGCCCATGACAACCCGTCCCGCTCTTTCCGCCCCGACCGCTTTCCAGGCCGCCTTCCGCGCCGCCGCCCTCGCGCTCGCCACCGCCTTCGCCGCGCTCCCCGCCGCCCGGGCCGCCCAGTTCGACCTCTCCACCGCCGGCGTCCCCGAGATCCACGCCGCCATCGACGCCGGCGCCCTCACCTACGAAAAACTCGTCTCCCTCTACCTCGCCCGCATCCAGGCCTACGACGACGCCGGCCCGGCGTTGAACACCATCATCACCCTCAACCCCAGGGCCCTCGAAACCGCCCGCGCCCTCGACGTCGAGTTCAAGGCCAAGGGCCGCCGCTCCCCCCTCCACGGCATCCCCATCCTCGCCAAGGACAACTTCGACACCGCCGACCTGCCCACCAGCGGCGGCTGCTTCGTCCTCGCCGAGTCCGTCCCCTTCGCCGACGCGCCCACCATCCGCCAGCTTCGCGAGGCCGGCGCCATCATCATCGCCAAGACCAATCTCGACGAGTTCGCCCACGGCGGCGTCGGCTTTAGTTCGCTCGGCGGCCAAACGCTTAATCCCCACGACCCGCGCCGCCACCCCGCCGGCTCCTCCGGCGGCACCGGCGCCGGCCTCGCCGCCTGGTTCTCCCCCATCGGCCTCGGCTCCGACACCGGCGGCTCCATCCGCGGACCCGCCTCCGCCAACGGCATCGTCGGCATCAAGCCCACCAACGGCCTCGTCTCCCGCACCGGCATCATGCCCTGCGTCCTCACTTTCGATACGGGCGGCCCCATGGCGCGCACCGTTTACGACGCCGCCCTCGCCCTCGGTTTCCTCACCGGCGTCGACCCCGCCGACCCTCTCACCCGCACCAGCCGCGGCCTCTACCAGACCGACTACACCCAGTTTCTCAAAAAAGACTCCCTGCGCGGCGTGCGCCTGGGCGTCATCCGCGACCTCGCCGGCACCGACGCCGAGGTGGATCGCGTCTTCGAGGCCGCGCTCGCCGATCTGACCCGGCTCGGGGCCATCCTCGTCGACCCGATCAAGCTCCCCGGCGCCGCCATGGAGCACCGCTCCGCCGTCATGGATCCCGTCCGCCTCACCGAGGTGAAGCAAAACTACGCCGACTACCTCGGCGGCCTGCGTCCCGGTTTCCCCCGCACCATCGGCGACCTCGCCGACGCCGGGGCCAGGCTCACCGCTCCGCGCGACGGCTTCCTCCCGCACCCCAGCGTCTACACCCGCTTCAAGGCCCTCGCCGGCGGCCCCGCCCTCACCTCGCTCACCTACACCACCGCCAAAGTGCACGGCATGCCCGCCGTGCAAGGCGCCGTCCTCGGCCTGATGGAGGACCAGCAACTCGCCGCGCTCGTCTACCCCACGCGCTCCCGCCGCCCCGAGCTCATCGACCCCGAGACGCCCAAGATCGTCGACCGCCCGCGCACGCCCTCCCTCACCAGCCTGGCCAACGTCACCCAGTTCCCCGACGTGCAGGTTCCCGCCGGCCTCACCTCCGACAAGCTGCCCGTGACCATCAGCTTCCTCGGCCCCGCCTACAGCGAGCCCCGCCTCCTCGGCTACGCCTACGCCTACGAGCAGGCCACCCACGCGCTCCGCCTCCCCGCCACCACCCCCGCCCTCCCCGGCGAGTCGTTCACCTACTGACACCCCCCGTCGTCCCTCGGCCTCCGCTCCCCCCCGCCTCACCCACCGCGTCCGCCCTCCGCCCCTTCCGGCCCCTCGCCCATCGCCTCTAGCCCTTCGCCCCCTTTCCCATGCGTTCCCTCCTTCTCAACACCTTCGCGCTGAGCGTCACCGTCGCCTCCTGGCTGCCGGCCGCCCAGCTCGATATCAACACCGCTACCGTGGCCGAAATCCAGGCCGCCTACGCCAAGGGCCTCACCTCCGAAAAGGTCGTCGCCGCCTACCTCGCCCGCATCGAGGCCTTCGACAAAAAAGGCCCGGTCATCAACGCCGTCATCACCCTCAATCCCAAGGCCCTCGCCGAGGCCAAGGCCCTCGACGCCGAGCTCAAAACCAAGGGCTCCCGCGGTCCCCTCCACGGCATCCCCATCCTCCTCAAGGACAACGTTGACACCTACGACCTGCCCACCACCGGCGGCTCCCAACTCCTCGAGGGTTCCATCGCGCCCGACGACGCCTTCATCACCAAAAAACTCCGTGAGGCCGGCGCCATCGTCCTAGCCAAGGTGAACCTCTCCGAGTGGGCCGGCTCCGGCGGCAGCGCCAGCGGCGCCCCCGAGGACGTCGTCAAAGCCGGTCGCGTGCCCAACGGCTTTTCCTCCGCCGGCGGCCAGACCCGCAATCCCCACGCCCTCGACCGCGGCCCTTCCGGCTCCTCCGGCGGCACCGGCGCCGGCATCGCCGCCAGCTTCGGCCACCTTGGCATCGGCACCGATACCGGCGGCTCCATCCGCGGACCCTCCTCCGCCAACGGCATCGCCGGCCTCAAACCCACCCGCGGCCTCATGAGCCGCGACGGCGTCATCCCCCTCGGCCTCTCCTACGACACCGCCGGCCCCATGGCCCGCACCATCTACGACGTCGCCGCCATGCTCGGGCCGATGACCGGCATCGACTCCGCCGACCCCGCCACCCTCCCCAGCGGCGGCCACTACCACCGCGACTACACCCAGTTCCTGAAAAAAGGCGCGCTCGAGGGCGCCCGCATCGGCGTCGCCCGCGACTTCACCACCCAGGACCCCGAGGTCGAACGCATCATCAACGAGTCCATCAAGACCCTCGAATCCCTCGGCGCCGTCATCATCGATAACGTCCGCTACCCCGAGATCCTGCTCAAGAGCCGCCAGGAGATTTACAACACCATCGTCCGCGCCGAGTTCAAAGCCGACCTCACCACCTACCTCAAGACCACCAAGGCCGGCTTCCCCAAATCCTTCGACGACGTCGTCCGCCTCAGCAACGACCCCGCCACCAAGTATCGCTCCCCCGGCAAGGCCGTCGGCCTGAAGTGGGGCCAGCCCGACGATATCTCCTTCCGCGTCGATGACCCCATCTACCTCGCCACCCGCGACTCGATGCTCCCCACCATCCGCGTCTTATTCGAGAGCCTCTTCGCCAAGCACCGCCTCGACGCCATCATCTATCCCACCTCCACCCGTCCGGCCACCCCCATCATCCCGCCCGACCCCGCGCCCCCGATGGGCAACTCCCCCACCAGCTACGCTAACTTCACCGGCTGGCCCGACGTCATCGTGCCCGCCGGCATGACCAAGGATAACCTGCCCGTCACCCTCTCCTTCTTCGGCCGCGCCTGGAGCGAGCCCGCCCTGCTCGCCTACGCCTACGACTTCGAGCAGGCCACCAAGGCCCGCGTCCTCCCCGTCCACACGCCCGCCCTCCCCACCGACGTCATCACCTACTGATCCGTAAGGCAGGGCGCGGACCGCCGGGCCCGCCGCTCCGGGTTTTTGGTTTGGTCCCGGGGCGTACGCGGCACGGCCCGCGCCCGCCCCTTTTTTTGTGAACCGGGTAGCCGGCGGCCCGCCTCCGAAAAGTGGCACGGGCGTCCCGCCCGTGTTTAAGCGGGCCCCAAGCCCGCTCGCTTCCGACCCCGGGCCAGACGCCCGGAACACTTTCCCCGCTGACCTCACCCCCACCCACCCGCCGTCCCTCCGCCCTCGCCCCCTTTCCCCGCCCACCTCCACCACCATGCACTTCCGCCATCTCCTCCCCGTCTTCGCCGCGCTCGCCACGCTCCTGCCCGCCGCCCAGCTCGATATCAACACCGCCACCATCGCCGACCTCCAGGCCGCCTACGCCAAAGGCCTCACCTCCGAAAAAGTAACCCAGGCCTACCTCGCGCGTATCGCCGCCTACGACAAACAAGGCCCGAACATCAACGCCGTCATCACCCTCAATCCCCAGGCCCTCGCCCAGGCCAAGTCCCTCGACGCCGAACGCGCCGCCGGCAAGGTCCGCGGCCCCTTCCACGGCGTCCCCATCCTGCTCAAGGACAACATCGACACCTTCGACCTGCCCACCACCGGCGGCTCCCAACTCCTCGAGGGCTCCATCGCGCCCGATGACGCCTTCATCGCCAAAAAACTCCGCGACGGCGGCGC
This sequence comes from Opitutales bacterium, assembly GCA_038223295.1. Lineage (GTDB taxonomy): Bacteria > Verrucomicrobiota > Verrucomicrobiia > Opitutales > Opitutaceae > IMCC26134_A. The sequence continues at coordinate 6,470 of JBBRHC010000043.1, read as the reverse complement.
CATCATCCTCGCCAAGGTCAACCTCTCCGAATGGGCCGGCGGCGGCGGTTCCGTCACCGGCGCCACCGACCCCGCCGTGATCGTGAAGGGCCGCGTGCCCAACGGCTTTTCCTCCTCCGGCGGCCAGACCCGCAACCCCCACGACCTCACCCGGGGCCCCGCCGGCTCTTCCGGCGGCACCGGCGCCGGCATCGCCGCCGGCTTCGGCCAGTTCGGCATCGGCACCGACACCGGCGGCTCCGTCCGCGGCCCCTCCTCCGTCAACGGCATCGCCGGCCTCAAGCCCACCATCGGCCTCCTCTCCCGCGACGGCATCATCCCGCTCGCCCTCTCCTTCGACACCGCCGGCCCCATGGCCCGCAGCGTCTATGACGTCGCCCTCTCCCTCAACGTCATGACCGGCGTGGACAAAGCCGACGCCGCCACCACCCCCTCGAAAAGCCACCTCGTCAAAGACTACACCGCCACGCTCAAACCCGGCGCGCTCAAGGGCGCCCGCATCGGCGTGGCCCGCGACTTTTTTGGCCAGGACGCCGAGGTCGACCGCGTCATGGAGGAGTCCGTCGCCACCCTCAAAAAACTCGGCGCCGAGGTGATCGATCCCGTGCCCCTGCCCGGTTACTTCCTCCAGTCTCGCGCCCCGCTCCTCTGGTATGTCATGGGCGCCGAGTTCAAGTCCCAGATCACGGATTACCTCAAGACCACCAAGCCCCGGTATCCAAAATCCTTCGACGAGCTCGTCCGCGTCAGCAACGACCCCGCCACCAAGTACCGCTCGCCCGAGAAAGCCTTCGGCCTCACCTACCAGGCCGCCAACGTCGCCGAAGTCACCGACCCGGTATTCGTCGCCGCCCGCGACAATGGCCTGCCGCTCATGCGCTCCACCATCGATGGAGTGCTGAAGAAACATAAGCTCGACGCCCTCGTCTACCCCACCAATTCGGTGCCCGCCCAGCTCATCTTGCTGCCCCCCGGTTACGTGGCTCCCGCCTCGCCCTCCGGCATGGCCAACCTCACCGGCTACCCCGACCTCATCGTCCCCGCCGGCATGACCAGGGACGGCCTGCCCGTCACCATCAGCTTCTTCGGCACCGCCTGGAGCGAGCCCAAGCTCCTCGGCTACGGCTTCGCCTTCGAGCAAGCCGTCAAGGCCCGCGTCCTCCCCAAGACCACCCCGTCCCTCCCCACCGATACCCTCACCTACTGATAGGGTGGCATGGGCGTCCCGCCCATGTCCGAGCGGTCATCCTGCCCGCCCGGTCCCGGGAACACCGGGCCCCCCGCTCGCCCCTCCCGCCTCCATCCAATCCTGAATCATCAATCCTAAATCATAAATATCATGCGTCTCCCGTCCGCCCTCCTCGCCCCCGCCCTGCTCGCGCTCGCCCTCTCCGTATCCGCGAACGCCCTACACGCCCAGACCCCCGACCGCCTCGCCAACTGGTCCCCGACCAGGACCCAGCCCCCGCGCATCGACCACCACGTCCGCGCCACCCCCGAGAATCTCGCCTGGGGCTGGCTCGGCTCCGACACCCCGCCCGTCTACCGCGTCAAATCGGGCGACATCGTCAAAATCGACACCATCAGCATGGGCGGCATGCGCGAAGACAACTACCAGGAGTTTCTCAAGACCCACAACATCCCGCTCGACCACCCCGTCGTGAAGGAAATGGTCGCCGCCCGCCTCCAAGTCCCGCCCAACGGCCTCCCGCCCCGCACCGGCGGCCACATGCTCACCGGTCCCATCTTCATCGAGGGCGCCGAGCCCGGCGACATCCTCGAGGTCCGCATTTGGGACAACCAGCTCCGCTTGCCCTACGGCAACAACGGCGCCGGCCCCGGCAGCGGCGGCCTCCCCGAGCTGCTCCAGGCCCGCGAGCAAAAGATCTACACCTACGACTACTCCAAGGGCTGGGCCAATTTTAACGACGACATCAAAGTCCCCCTTGAGCCCTTCATGGGCGTCATGGGCGTCGCGCCCGACAAAGCCGTCGCCGCCCGCGTCGGCTCCCGCGCCCCCGGCAACTTCGGCGGCAACATCGACCTCCGCGACCTCACCCCCGGCGGTCGCATGTTCGTCCCCGTGCACGTCTCCGGCGCCTTCTACTTCACCGGCGACGCCCACGCCGCCCAGGGTGACGGCGAGATCACCGGCCCGGCCATCGAGACCAGCGTGACCACCATCCAGCAATTCATCGTTCACAAGAACATGAAGAAGATCAAAACCCCCTGGTTCGAGACCCCCACCCACTACATCGTCATGGGCATGAACGAGGATCTCGACGCCGCCATGAAGATGGCCATGCAAGAGACCGTCGACTGGTTGGTGGCGAACAAAGGCCTTACCAAGTTCGAGGGTTATTCGCTCGCCTCCACCGCCGTCAGCTACCGCAACACCGTCATCGTCAACGGCAACCTCGGCATGCACGGCATGATCCCCAAGAGCCTCTGGGTAAATGACAAGACCCCCTACTGGTTCACCACCGAGGCCAAGTAACCCACTCCCTCCCCGCGCTCCCGCGCGCAGGGCTACGCCCAAAATGTAGCCCGCTGCGGGAGCAGCGGGTTTCGCGGGATTGGCGACAGCCGCGGGATTCGCCCATTTCCCGCCGCGCTATTCCCCCCGCGCAGGCATCCCCCCTGCTTACTATCCGCCTGCCTCCCGCCGCGATCGTCCCCCGCACATGACCCGCCCGCCCGCCTCCCCGCGCCTAGCGCCCGCCGCTCTCGCGGTGTTCGCCGGCGTGGCCGGGCTGCAATGGGTGATGCTGCGCGCCGGTTGGCCCGGCCTGCTCCCCGGCCTCCAGCTCATCGCGTTCTGGTGTTTCCTCGTCGCCCTCGCCCAACCCGCCTGGGACTGGCTCCACCGCACCTCGACCGTTCCCATCCCCCCGCCCGCCGCCCCGTCCGTTTCCGCCCCGCCCGCCCGCCGCCGCCTCACGCGCCTCGTCCTCCTCGCCGCCCTCGGCCCGCTCTGCGCGTTTGCCGCCTTCATCGTAGTCTACCTTGCCTGGACCCAGCTCCGCGCCGGTCCCGGCCACCTCTACCTCCCCGGCCCGCCTCCTCTCCCCGGCTCCGCCGCGCGCACCGGCCTCTCCCGCACCATTCTCCTCTCCGCCGCCGCCGCGTTTCTGCTCTACTTCCTGCGCCACGCCCTCGCCTCCGTCGCCACGCCCCGCCGGGCCGATCCACGCGGCGGCTTCACGTTGCTCATGCTCCTGCTCACCGCGCAGGCCGCGGTCGCCGCCCTGCGTCTCGTCGCGCCCGCTTTGGATTTTGGCCGCGCCGCCGGCCTGTTCACCGCCGGCCTTGCGCTCTTCCTGCCCATCGAGTGGGCGCTCTCCTGGGGTTTGCGCGCGCTGCTACCCCCGCTCCAGCGCCGCGAACGCGCCTTCGCCGGTTACAGCCTCACGGTTTCGCTCCTCGGCGGAAAATCCCCCGTCCAGGTCATCGCCGTCGCGATCAAGGAAAGCTTCGGCCTCGAGTTTCGCGGCTCCTGGCTCGCCCGCTACGCCCGCCTCTGCGTCGAGCCCCTCCTGCTCGTGCTCGTGCTCGCCGGCTGGCTCTCCACCGCGCTCGTCCTCGTGCCGCCCGACAGCGAGGCGGTGCGCGTCACCTGGGGCCGTTTTCAACCCGCCACGCTCGGCCCGGGCCTGCACTTCATCGCGCCCTGGCCCATCGAGCACGTGCGCCTCGTGCCGGCCCGCCGCGTGCAGGAGTTTGCCCTCGGGTTCGAAAACGATCTCGGCGGCCCCGTGCTCTGGACCGAGGTCCACTTCTCCGGCGAGAGCAACCTGCTGGTCGGCAACGGCGAGGAAGTGCTCACCTTCAACGTCCCCGTCTTCTTCGATCTCTCCGATCCGCTCGCCGCCGAGCGCACCAGCGCCGCCCCCGCTCGCCTGCTCTCCAACCTCGCCCAACGCGAGCTGCTCCTCGCCACCGCCCCGCGCGAGAGCTTCGGCCTCATGACCACCGCGCGCGAAGAGGTGAGCACGCAAATCGCCACCCGTCTCCAGGCCGCCTCCGACCACCTCGGCCTCGGCGCGCGCATCCGCTACGTCGGCCTCAAGGACGTCCATCCGCCCGTCGCCGTCGCCCCCGCCTTCCAGGAGGTCATCAGCGCGCGCGAGCAACGCCGCATGATGATCGACCTCGCCGCCGCCAACCGCATCACCGGCCTCGCCGAGGCCCGGACCGAGGCCTTTCGCGCCCGCCGCCAGGCCGAGAGTTTCGCCGCCGAGCGCGTCGCCGCCGTCGCCGGCGAGGCCTTTATCCTCACCGGCAAGGCCGATGCCCGCCGCATCGATCCCGGGCTCTTCGATTTTCGCAACCGCATCCTCGTCGCCGAGGAGGTCATCCCCCGCCTCCGCCTCATCCTCACCGACGCGGGCAAAATCCAGGACTCCACCTACACCCTCGATCTGCGCGAGGGCGCCAACTCCTACCCGTGATGAAACTCGTGATCGGCTGCCGCCTCCTGCTCGCCTTGCTCGTCCTCGCGCTCACCGGCTACTGCGCGTTTTGTTATCAGGTCACCGAGACCGAGCACGCCGTCGTCACCCGTTTCGGCCGCCCCGTCCGCGTCGTCACCGAGGCCGGTCTCGGCGCCAAGCTCCCCTGGCCCTTCGAGTCCGTCACCCGGTTCGACGCCCGCCTCGACGTGCTCGAAGGCCGCCTCTCCGAGGCCCTCACCTCCGACAAGCGCAACGTCATCCTGCCCTTCTTCACCATCTGGCGCGTCGAGGATCCGCTCCGTTTCCTCAGCTCCACCCAGGGCAACCTCCCCGGCTTCCGCGCCAAGCTCGATGGCATCGTCACCAGCTCGCGCAACGCCGTCCTCGGCCACTACACCTTCGATCAGCTCGTCTCCATCCGCCCCGAGGAGGTGAAACTCGCCGAGATCGAGACCGCCATCACCGCCTCCGTCGTCGCCACCGTGCGCGACACCTTCGGCGTGAAGGTCGAGTCCGTCGGCATTCGTCAACTCGCCCTGCCCGCCTCCAACACGCCCTTCATGTTCGACCGCATGCGCGCCGAGCGCTCCCAATACGCCGCCCAGTTCCGCGCCGAGGGCCAGCGCCAGGCCGACGAGATCCGCTCCGCCACCGAGGCCGAAAAAACCGCCCTCCTCGCCGAGGCCCGCAAATTCGCCGACCAGCAACGCGGCGAGGCCGAGGCCCAGGCCGCCCGCATCACCGCCGCCGCCTACCGCCAGGATCCCGAGCTCTTCCGCCTCCTGCGCGAACTCGAGGCCCTGCGCAAAGTCGCCGGCCGCAACATCACCCTCGTCGCCGACGACCGCACCCCGCCCTTCCATCACCTCAAGCCCGACTCCCCCCTCCCGCCCGCCCCGCTCCTCGCCGCCCCCGCCGCCCTCCCGCCCGTCACGCCATGAGCGCGCCGCCCGCCCCCCTCGACTCCGCCCCCGCGCCCCTCGCCGCCACCGAGCGCGCCGCCCGCCGCTCCCTCGCGCTGCTCGCGCTGGTTTTTACCGTCATCCTCGTCGGCTACCTCACCTCGGGCGTCCACTTCATCAAGCCCGGCGAGACCGCCCTCGTCCTGCGTTTCGGCCACCTCCTGCCCCGCGCCCACGGCCCCGGTCTGCTCGTCGCTTTCCCCGAGCCCATCGACCGCGTCGTGCGCCTCGCCACCGGCGGTCCGCGCGAGCTCAAGCTCGAAGCCTGGCAAGCCCGCGAGCTGCCCCGCTCCACCCAAAACGAGACCGAGTTCGGCCCCCTGCGCCACCACCTCCACCCCGCGCGCGACGGCTACACCCTCACCGGCGACGCCAACATCGTGCAGAGCTCCTTTTCCCTGCGTTACCAGATCATCGACCCCGTCCGTTATTTCTCCGTCGCCGCCGATCCCGAGGCCCTCCTCTCCGCGCTCTTTTATCAAACCGCCGCCCGCACTCTGGCCCGCGCGCCCATCGACGAGATCATCCCCTCCGGCCTCGCCGACTACCGCGACCGCACCCTCGCCGAGTTGGAAAAACAACTCGCCCCGCTCGATCTCGGCATCGCCCTCGGCGGCCTCGAAATCCGCGAACTCCTCCCGCCCAAGCCCGTCCTTCCCGCCTTCCAGGACGTCAACAGCGCCAAGGTCGAGGGCCGCACCTACGTCGAGGAGGCCCGCACCTACCGCGCCCGCACCCGCCAGATGGCCGAGGCCGAGGCCAACGGCCTCCGCACCCGCGCCACCGCCGAGGCCGCCGCCGTGCTCACCCGCGCCCAGGGCGAGAGCGACGGGTTTCTCACCTTGCTCGCCGCCTCGCGCGAGGCCCCGCGCGAGCTGCGCCAGCGCCTGCTCACCGAGGCGCGCGAGGAGGTTTTGCCCAAACTCCGCCAAGCCACCGTCCTCCCCGGCGAAGGCGCCCGCCAGCTCCTCGTCCGCCCCCGGACCGCCCACGCCCCCAGACCCCCCAGCGTGTCCCCCCGGTAGGGGGGGGGCGGCGCCCCCCGCCGGCCGCC
>JBBRHC010000042.1:0-16970 GCA_038223295.1 Opitutales bacterium | reverse complement strand
CAGTGCACTTCGGGATTCACGAACGACCATCTGATCCAGCATCTTGTGCCATCTCATCGGCTCCCACTTCGGATTTCGGGTTAAACGCCAGTCAGCCGGTATACGCGTCGCTCAGGCTTCTCGCCGCATCGCGCGGCGCGCCTGGCGCGCCAGACGAAAAACCGCCCCCGGCTCGGGCCAGCCTTCGCGCGCGCCATAGCGCAGTCGCAGCAGCGCCTGGCGGGCGGTGGTCACCTGCGCCCGGCTCGAGGCCGTGCCCGGCACCCACTCGCCGTTGCCGCCCTGCGCGCGCTCCAGCCGCGCGAGCCAGCGCGAGGCCTCGCGGCGCACCGGATCATGCCGATGCGAGGCCGCGCGTTGGCTGCGCCAGGCAAGCCACCAGACGCTGCCAAAACGTTTCCATAGCACGATGCCCCCCGCGACGGTGCCGACCAGCAAGGCTATCCCTGCCACGCGTGAAAAATCCCAGGGCTCGCGCACCCACGCCGCGATCAGACGCAGCTTTTTCTCGACCGCCTCGCGGACCGCCCCCATCGCCGTGCGCATTTTATCCTTGGTTTCGCGCATCAATTCGAGTTGCGAGGTCTGGTCGAAACTCACGATCTGCCGATACCAGAAAATGCGTAGGCCATCCATGCGGGCCGACCAGCCGCTATCCCGCTCCATTTGGAAAGTGGCGTCGATGTTGTGCGACTCCAACTCGCCCGGCGGGGTCAGTTGTGCTCCGGGAGTCGCATCGACCCGCAACCATGCGCCAAGACCTTCCTCCCACACCTCGGCCCAGGCGTGCGCGTCGGAGTTTTTTACGCTGATGTTCCCGCTGGTTTCGTTCCAGACCCCGCCTTTAAAGCCCGTGACAAGGCGCGCCGGCACGCCCGCCGCGCGCGCGAGCACGACCATGCTGCCGGCGAACAACTCGCAGTGTCCCGGTTCGGTCGAGGCGATCCAGCGGATCAACACGTCGCCGTCGCCGTCGGGGGTTCTCGACTGCATGCTGTAGGAGTGCCGGGATTGCAGCCATTTGCCCGAGCGGCGGGCGAAATCGCCGCCCCCCTGGCCCATTCCACCAATCTCCTTTACCCACCCGTCCAGGCGGGTTTGGTCGGCGGGGGAGACATTCGTGAGCTCGAGAAAGGTGGGTTCCGGCGTCGGCGGCTCGACCGTCGCGCCGCCAGCATCAAGCGGGGGGGGGGCTTACTCTTCTTCGCTGCCCGGCGGGCGGCGATTTCTCGACTCGTAAGAGCGCACCCGTTTATCCACCGCGAAACGTTTATCTTCCAGGACGCCATCGGTATCCATACCCTCCACTCGATACGCCACCATCTTGCTTGGTTCGCTCTGCAAGGCGGCCAGGCGCAAGGCGCGGCTTTGCGACAAGCCCTGCGGCTCGCCGAAACTGAGTCGGCTAAACCCGCCCAACAAAGGCAGGTAGCGACTCACGCCGGATTGGTAGTAAACCGTCCACACCGTGCGATCATCGCCCGACCGCCCCACCCCGCCATGCACGGGCGTTTTTTGTGATCTTGCGCGGAAGCTGTTGCGCAGGCCGAGCGACATGCGGAAGCCCTGGCCGGAATAGTCATCAAGCACCACCATGCGCCAGTAGGGCTCGCTCGGCACGGCGGCGGGATCGCTCACATCGACCGCGAAGGCCATGCTGGTGTCCTCCGTTATGTCCACCACCTCACCGAAGCGTACGTCCTCGGAAAAGCCCGTGCGGGACTTTTTCGTGATGAGTTTATCGAGGAAAAAATTATTGCTTATCTCGACCCGCGGTATGGCGAGGAACAACACCGCCGAAAGCGCCACCACGCCCGCGAAGAGCGCGCCGGCCAGCGCCACCACCCGCAGATCCAGCACCGTGCGCACTCGCGCAAAAAGCTCTCGCCAACGTACCCGTTCCCAGCCCGCCGCCGTCGTCGCCGCCACCCCCCCGGCCCGCGCGTCGGAGAGGGTCACCGCAAGCAACAGGCAGAGTGACGCGCCGGTGAAAAACAGGATCTGCAGCACGAAGGCGGGCGAAACGGTGAACACGCCAGTCACCACCACCAAGAAGAGCGAGAGCAGGATCAACTGGAGGTCTTCGCGGCGCCCGCGCGGCGAGACGCAGCGGTAGGCGAGCAGCATCAAATCCAGCCGGATCATCGAGGGCAGCGGCTCCCGGTTGCTCCAAAGATCGAGCGCGAAGATCGTTACAATCAAGGGAAAGGCCAGCCGGTGAAAAAACGGGGGCAAGGCCTTGGCGAGGTGCGGCCAAAAGGTGAATACCGGCACCGCCAGCGTGATGAGCGCAAGCGCCAGCAGCGCGTCCACCTCCATGTAGAATAGCGTCCACGCGGAGACCAGACCGATGAGTCCGCCCAGGAACCACCGGAGTTGGAAAAGCTCGATGAGGCTAAGCTGTGGCCGTGATTTTTCCATCGAGTATGGCCGCGACCCCGCGAGCGCCTTGAGGTTCGATATTTAAGGCGCGAAGCGCCAGCCCGGTGGCGTTGGCTTGCGCGGATAAGCGCGGACGCTCCATCGGCTCCAGCTCCGCCAGGCGGTCGAGGAACACTTCCACGTCGCGCAGCCGGCGCACCACCAGCGGCGGCTGGTCGTCGATCTCCACCCCCTGTAAACGCTCCAGCCGGAACAAATCCTCCGCCAGCGTGGCGGCGAAACTCAGCGCGAGCTCGAACTGCTCCGGGCGCGTCCACACCGCCGCGTCGGTGATCAGCCGGAGCGTGAAGCCCTCCATGCCCTCGGCGGAAAACTGCCGAACCATGAGATGACGCAGGCGCGCGCTGGCCTTCCAGTGGACCAGACGCGGCGAGTCGCCCGGCGAATAGCGGCGCAGCGCCCGCAGGTCTCCGCTCTGCCCGAAACGGTTTACCTGGCCGTCGCTGCGCACCGTGCGCCACGCCGCTCCCTCCGTGTGCCGCCGATACTCCACCGCGGCCGGCCACACCAACACCTCCGCGCCGAGGTCGCTGGCGACCGCCTTGCGCAAAAAGCCGAAGGGGAACAGCGAGCCCACCGCAAGCAGCCGCACTTGGAGCCGGCCGCGACGCAGCGCCTTCACCGGCCACTCCAGCCGCGTGCCCGCTCCGGGGTCGAGTCGCATCTCCAGGTGGCGCCGCTCACTCCCCGCGCCCGCCGACAAATCGAACCACAGCCCGTAAGTCGGCAGCAGCCCCTTGCCGTTGCGCAGCTCCAGCCCGACAGCCTGGGTCTGGCCCGCGCGCCACGGGCCGGCGTAGTGCAAGCGCCAGGCCACCGCGCGCAGATTCAGCCAGGACAACACTCCGCTGAGCACGAGACAGGAGAGGAGCAGCGAGAGCGTGATAAAAAGGATGTTGTTCGCGGTGTTGTAGGCCGCAGTGCCGATGCCGAGCGAGACCGCGATGAGCAGGACGCCCGTGATGGTCGGCGCGATGCGCTGTCCGCGCGGCGGATAAATCAGCGCCCACAACAAGGAGCGCCACCGTTGCACGCGGCGGCGACGCGACGAGGCCCACGGACCCTGCCACTCGGTGTAGCCCGCCGCCGGCCCGGTCCACGGCTCGGCGCCCGGCCCCGCCGTCGCGTTCGCGCGTAAGTTTTTCTCCGTCTTTACCATGGCGGGACGGACCGGTTCAGGCCGGAGGCGTGATCGCGGCCACGATGCGTTTCAACGCCGCGACCACCAGCCGACGCTCCTCCATGCCATCCGAGCCGGGACGCAGCAAGGTGAGGCGATGCGCCAGCACCGGGCCCACCAGCGCCTGCACGTCTTCCGGCACCACAAAATCACGTCCCTCGAGCAAGGCGCGCGCCTGCACCGCGTGTTTCAGCGCCAGCCCGCCGCGCACCGACACGCCGGCGCGGAACTCCGCCTCGGTGCGCGTCGCGCCCACGATGCGCAGGATGTAATCGAGCACCGAATCCTCGATGAAAACATGCGCCGCCAACTGCTGGAGTTGCAGAATATCCGTGCGCGTCACCACCGCTTCCAGCGCGATGGAATCGTAGCCGCTGCGCATGCTGCGCAGGATCTCCAGCTCGTCCGCCGGCAGCGGATACCCCATGTGCAAACGCATCAGGAACCGGTCCATCTGGCTCTCGGGCAAGGGAAACGTACCTTCGTAATCCACCGGATTCTGGGTCGCGAAAACCATGAAGGGCGTTCCCACCGAGTGCGCCTGGCCGTCGACCGTCACCTTGCCGCGATCCATCACCTCGAGCAGAGACGACTGGGTCTTGGGCGTGGCGCGGTTGATCTCGTCGGCGAGCACGATGTTGGCGAAGACGGGTCCCTTTTTGAACACGAACTCCTTGATCGTCTCGTCGTAGATGGCCACGCCCGTCACGTCGCTCGGCAGCAAATCGCTGGTAAACTGCACCCGCGAAAACACACAATCCATCGAACGCGCCAGCGCGTAGGCCAGGGTGGTCTTACCCACGCCGGGCAAATCCTCGATCAGCACATGGCCGCCGGCGACCAGGGCCGTGATCACCTGGTCGATCACCGAGTCCTTGCCTTTGATGCTGCCGCGCATCGATACGCGGAGTTTTTGTAGAGTTTCGCGGGCGGCCGTCACCTGAGGTGCGGAGAAAAAGTCGCTCATGGGGGGAATACGGTGAACATGCCTCCACCCTCACGTTCGTCAACGAACCGCATTCAAGGAATTTGCCTATTCCCACGGATCAAAGCCGTTTGGGGCTTGTATCGCGCCGGCCGTCGCGGGCCGCGAGCGGAACCACGCTCAGGCGTCGAGCACCTTGGCCAACGCGATGAAATCCTCGTCGCCGTAGCCGCGCGCCTCGGCGGTCTTTAGCCGCTCGCGCACCGCGTCCAGCGCGGGCAGCTCCGCGCAGCCCGCAGCGAGCGAGGCCAGCCGCATATCCTTGTGCAGGTGCTTGATCGAAAACTGTGGGGAAAAATCCCCCGCTCGCAGCTTGGGCTCCTTCAATTTTACCAGCCCGGAATAGCCCACGTTTTTTGCCAGCGCGCCGTAGAAAACCTCGTCGCCGATACCCGCCGCCGCCGCCACCGCACGCGCCTCGATCAACCCTTGGAACTGCACCGCGATGTTCAGATTCATCGCCAGCTTCAGCGCCGCCGCCTGCCGGTGGTCGCCGATGTGTAGGCGCGTGGCGGATACAAGCGCGAGCAGCGGCTCCAGCTCCGCGATCAGCGCCGCGTCGCCGCCGAGGTAAAACACCGTCTGGCGCTGTTCCGCCGCCGGTTTGCTACCGGTGAAGGGAGCCTCGAGGTAACGAGCGCCGGTGGCCAGCACGAGGGTGCGAAACTCGTCCGCCGCCGCCGGGTCGATCGTGCTGGATTGGACAATGATCTTGCCCGGTCCGAGCACGGTCCGGATGCGCGCGAGCAAGGCGCGTACCGCAACCGGATCGGCCACCACGATCTGAACCACGTCGGCCGCCTCCACCACCGCCTCGGGCGTGGCGCGCCACTGCGGGGCGTCGGGCTGCGCCGTGCGATTCCACGTACCAGCGAGCACGCCCGCCGCCGCGTAATGCCGCGCCCAGGTGCCACCGATGATGCCCAGCCCGAGGACGCCGATTTTCATGCGAGAACCTCCAGCACTCGGGCGATGAAACGGTTCACCCTCTCCTGGTTGCCTTGTACGTGTTGTTTGAATTTCACAAAATCGATGGCCGTTCCCTCAAGGCCGTTGGCATAGTTGTCGATGATGCCAAGGGAGTTGTAGCGCAGGCCGAGCTCCGTGCAAAGGTCGGCCTCGTGCGCGAGGGTCATGCCCACCACATCGCCCCAGTGGCGGATGATGCGGATCTCGGCCTTGGTCTCGAAACGCGGCCCGCGCATCTGCACGTAGGTCTGCCCGGTCGCAACCACGAATTCCGGCGCGAGCGCCTGTACCAGCCGGGGCACCAGGTTGTTGGCGATGCCGGGTGCGCCGCCTTTCAGCTCGTCGTCGAAGTAGGTCGCCGGGCCCTGCTGCAAGCCCACGTAGTCCGCGCAGGACACAAACGTGCCGGGCTCCAACTGCGCCCGCAACGACCCCACGGAGTTGAAGGACACGACGTCGGTGAAACCGAGTTGCGCGAGCGCGGCGAGATTGGCGCGAAAGTTGATCCGGTGCGGCGGCAGCGGCGCCGGGCCGGTGCCGTGGCGGTTGAGCACCACGTGGTCGTTGCTCTCTTTTAACGATACGATGCCGTGAATCGTCTCGACGGTGCGTTCCCGCCAGGTCGAAAACAACGGCGAATGAATGATGCTGGTACCACTGACAAGGGCGACTTTCATGGAGCCGAGTTAACGTCGGCGCGCGGCGGCGCAAAGCGAAAGCCCAGTTTTCCGCACGCGATACTGGTCGTCGCGTGCGCCCTGGGCCTGAGCGCCTGCAGCACGCCCGGCCCCACGCACGCCTACCTGTATTCCCCGGCGGCGGGCGAGAGCACGGTGCGCGACATCAATCCCGTCACCGGCGCCGAAAACGCGCAGATCCCCGCCTTCGTCGAAGCGGGGGAGCAGGTCCTCGGCCTCGCCTACGATCCCTACACGGACCACCTCTTCATCCGGCTCTTTCCGGGCAATTTCGTCCGCGTCGTGGATCGGCCGGCCTCCCGTTTAAAGCGGGTCTTTCGTGCGCCCCAACTCCCGCTCGGCGGCCACGACCTGGCGATCCGCTCCCGCGACCGGCACTTGTTTTTCACCGATCCCAACGCGGCCGGCCTCATCGAAACCGACCTCGACGGCAATTTGCGCAACTACATCCGACTCGCCGATCTGCCCGAACCGATCTGGGGCGTCGCGCACGATGCGATGACGGACGAACTCCTCGTGTTGCCCGCCCGGACCACGGATCGCGTGCTTCGCTACACCCTCACGGGCACGCGCATCGCCGAGGTGAAACTGGAGCAGGCGGTGCAAGGCATCTCGCTCGCCTACGATTCGGTGGAGCAGCTCTTCTACGCCTCCTTGGCCGATGGTTCGGCCATCGGCGTGTTCGACCGCCAGGGGCGGCTCCTACGCTCCCTGTCGCGCCCCGCCGCCGGGCGCGAAGTGTTCCTCGACATCGGCCCGCGCTCCTTGCTGCGCCTTTTTTAGAGCCGTCCGGACCCGGCTTGGAAACGAGTTTGCGGCCCGCCGCCAACGACCCGCCTTGCGCGTTGCCAAGGCCGGGGCAACGTGTCCGGTTCTTGCCTTTACCCATGTCCATTCTCGTCGAAAACGTCGTCATCATCGGCACCGGTTGCGCCGGACTCACCGCGGCCATTTACACCGGACGCGCCAACCTCAACCCGCTCGTCATCGAGGGCATCCTGCCCGGCGGCCAGCTCACCACCACCAGCGAGGTGGAGAATTTCCCCGGTTTCCCCGAGGGGGTGGACGGTTTCGCCTTGATGGCCAACCTCCGCAAGCAGGCCACGAAGTTCGGCGCGCGGTTCGAGCAGGCGCAGGTGCAGGCGGTGGATTTTTCGGCGATGCCTCGCAAAATCGTCTGCGGTGAACGCGTCATCCTCGCGCGCAGCGTCATCATATCCACCGGCGCTTCCCCGCGCATGACCGGCATCCCCGGCGAGAAGGAACTATACGGCGGCAAGGGCGTCACGACCTGCGCCACCTGCGACGGCGCTTTTTATCGGAAGATGGATGTAGCCGTCATCGGCGGCGGAGACAGCGCGGCGGAGGAGGCGATCTTCCTCACGCGCTTCGCCAGCAAGGTCTACCTCGTGCATCGCCGCGACTCGTTGCGCGCCTCGAAAATCATGGCCGACCGCGCCGTATCCCACCCGAAAATCGAGATGGTGTGGAACGCCGCGCCTGTCGCCGTCGAGGGCGTCGAGCAGGGCGCCGTCTCGGGCCTGCGTATCAAAGACGTCAATACAGGCGTGGAGCGCGTGCTGCCGGTGAAGGGCATCTTCGTCGCCATCGGCCACGTGCCCAACAGCCAGCCTTTCTCTGCCGCGCTCGAGGTGGACGAGGGCGGCTACTTCGTCCCCGCCGCTGGTTCGCAGGTGCTAACCCGCGCGCCTGGAGTTTATGTCGCCGGTGACTGCGCCGACCATATCTACCGTCAGGCCATCACCGCCGCCGGCATGGGTTGCCAGGCCGCCATCGAGGCCGAGCGTTGGCTGTCTGAGCACGGCGGCTGAGACTGCCGGCGACTCTGAATTCTCGCAGAAAAAGGCCGGCCGGGATTTCTGAAATCCCGGCCATCCCGCCCCGGGCCATTCTACTCCTCCCGACGACCCGACAACATCATCAGAATGTGGAGCAGCGAGCCCAGGGCCGCCACGAAGGCCGCCACGTAGGTAAGCGCCGCGGCGTCCAAGGTTTCGTTAACGCCCTTCATCTCGTCGCGGTCCAGGATGCCAAGACCAACCAACTGCTCCTTGGCGCGGCGGCTCGCGTCAAATTCCACCGGCAGGGTCACGAATTGGAACAGACAAACTAGGCCCAGCGCGATCGCGCCGATCACCAACAACTTGCCGCCAATCGCCGTGCTAAGCAAAAGGATGCCCGCGATCAACACGAAGTTCGAAACGCCCGCCGCGATCTGCGTGGCCGGCGCCATGGTCTGGCGAATCGTCATCATCGAGTAGCCAACCTTATGCTGGATCGCGTGGCCGGCTTCATGCGCCGCCACTCCGAGCGCGGCGAGGCTGTGCCCGTGGTAGTTGTGCGCCGAGAGCGCGAGAGTCTTGTTCATCGGGTTGTAATGGTCGGTGAGCTCGCCTGGCACCTCGACGATTTTGACGTCGTTGATCCCCGCCGAACGAATGACCGCCTCCGCCGCCTCGCGTCCGGTGATGCCGCCGCGCGAGTTTACCTGCGCGTTTTTCCCGTAGGCGCTGCGGATTTTCATCTGCGCGTACAAACCGAAGAGCATCGGAACGATGATAAGAAGAATCCAGATACCGATATTGGACATGGCTGTGGTGGTTAAAGTAAAGGTTGGCTTAAAACGTAAACGAAGGCGGAAAGACGCGCGGGATTCCCTCCTTTGCAAGTGGAAGCGGCCCACATAAAAAAGCCGACGCGGATTGTAACCACGTCGACTTATCCCACCCCGAGGGGCTTTGGTCGCGAACGCCGCACCACACGGCGCTCGCGAAATCGTTCACCACGTGCGCTTCAGAGCACGGGCACGTCGACCCATTTGCGCTGTGCCCAGCTCTCGATGCCGAGCTCGGCGAGCTGCACGCCCTTCGCGCCTTCCCTGAGCGTCCAGGGGAAGGCCTCGTCCTTCACCACATGACGGAGGAAAAGCTCCCACTGCACCTTGAAGGCGTTGTCGTAGGCGCCCTGATCCGGCACGCGCACCCAGCCGTCCTTGTATTTCACCGGGCTGTCGATGTCGGGATTCCACACGCAGCGCGGGGTTGCGGCGAGCGCCTGCGCCTTGCAATCCCGCAGACCCGCCACCGCCGAGCCATGGGTGCCGTCCACTTGGAGCGTCAGCAAATCGTCGCGGTCCACGCGCACCGTCCAGGAAGAGTTGAAGTGGCAAATCACGCCATTGGTCAGCTCGAACGTCGCGTAGGCCGAGTCGTCGGCGGTGCACTTGTATTTTTTCGCCGCCTCGTCCCAGCGCTCCGGAACGTGGGTGGCGCCAAGGCAGGTGAGACTCTTGATGTCACCGAAAAGATTCTGGATCACATACTGCCAGTGGCAGAGCATATCCACGATGATACCGCCGTCCTCTTCCTTGCGGTAGTTCCAGGATGGGCGTTGCAGCTTCTCAAACTCGCCCGTGAACACCCAGTAGCCAAACTCGCCGCGCACCGACAGGATTTTACCGAAAAAACCGGTGTCGATCAGCCACTTCAACTTCACCAAGCCGGGCAACCAGAGCTTGTCCTGCACCACGCCATTCTTCAGACCCGCCGCCGTCACCTCGGTGTAAAGCGCGAGCGCCTCCTTCGAGGTCGTGGCGGTAGGTTTTTCGCAGTAAATGTGTTTCTTGGCCGCGATGGCCTTGCGCACGCCCACCGGGCGCTGGCCGGTCAGGCACGCGTCGAAGTAGATCAGGTTGTCCGGATCGGCCAGCGCCGAGTCGAGATTGGTCGTGATGCGGTCTTCCGGCAACCCGGCGCGGGTGGCGAGCGCGGCGAGTTTCGAGGCGCTGCGCCCGACCAGGATCGGGTTGGGCATGATGATTTCGGAGTCGTTCAGTTTGACGCCCCCCTGGTCGATGATCGCCTTGATGGAGCGGAGCAGATGCTGATTCGTGCCCATGCGTCCGGTGACGCCGTTCATGATTATGCCGACTTTGTGGATGGTCATAGGAGAAAGAGACGCGGGGTGGGATTGGGAAAACGAAGCGAGAAAACTAACGCCGGTTAACCATACCTGAAAGCCTCGCTTGCGGTTAGAACAATACCGACCTGTGCTAGCACGCATCCGCCACCCCTGAACCACGCCGCCCATGCTCGCCTGGAGTCCCCTGCTCGTCCAAAAAATCGAGATCCACGCCCTCGGATTTGTGCTGCGTAAACTCCAGCTCAACCGTCACCGCGAGGCCGAGGTCGCCGCCCATCGCCACCCCTATTACCAGCTCATCCTCTACCTCGCCGGCGAGGGTGTGCAGGTGCTGCGCAACAAACGGGTCGAGGCCCGCGCCGGTGATTTGTTTATCATCCCGCCGGGGGTCGATCACGGTTTCTCCATGGCCGGCAACAGCCGCCCGCTCTGCCTCGTGCTCGAGTACGACAGCCGTCCGGGCACCCGCGTCCTGCACCGCCACCTGCCCCAGCACGCGCTGAACGAGCTCCACGCCCTCCTGGCCCGCGTGCCCACCAAGGGCCGTCTCGCGCTCTCCGACTACCCCGCCGTGCTCTCCGTCGTCGCCCGCCTGCTTGAGTCGCCCCGGACCGACGAGGCCCCGCCAATTGCCTCGCCCTCCCCGCTTGTCACCCGCGTGCGCGAGAGCCTGCGCGGCGCGAAGCCCTTCCACGAGATTGCGAAGGAAACCGGCTACGTGCGCGACGCCCTCAGCCGCCGCCTGAAACGCGAACATGGCCTCAGCCTGCGCGGCCTCCGCGACCAGGAACGCCTACAAGCCGCCCAAGCCGCGCTCCGCGAAAGCCCCCACATCGCCGCCGCCGCCGCCAAAGCCGGCTTCGACGATCCTAACTACTTCGCCCGATGGTTCCGCAAACAAACCGGCCTCACCCCCACCGTCTGGCGGCAAAAGTAGTCCACTCGCGCCGTCCTACTTGAGGATAATCCGTAGGCTCGGAGGCCAAAACGAGATCGGGTGTGCTCTTCCCGCTAACCACATCAGCTATCTACATTAAACCGTAACCTCACCTAACAAAAAATGGTGCCCAGAACAGGACTCGAACCTGCACGCCTTTCGGCACACGCCCCTCAAACGTGTGTGTCTACCAATTCCACCATCTGGGCTTGAACTGCAAAGAAGGAGGCGGAGACAGACAAGCGCCCCCGGCGCTGTAAAGCATCAAAATGGGTGTTTCTCAAAATCGGGTTCGACCAAAACCACTCGCCTCCAGAGCGCGCGGCGTGCGGCGCATCATCCGCTTGTCCACCCGTCCGCAAACACACAGCGGTTCAGCCTCGCCCGGGCATGTTTGGAAAAACGCATTCGACAACCCGCACTCCCGCTCCTGACCTTCTCCCATCATGGCCACGCCCTCGTCCCCCAGCGACTCCATCAACGCCTCCTCCGAGCAAAAGCACGTCACCCGCGTGACCATCTTGATCGACCTCATCATCTGCGTCGTGTTCTTCGTGGTCATGTTTGGGTGGGTAAGGCCTCACGTTCCGAGCAACGACCCGTTCTTCTCGAACTTCTTCGGTGCCTCCACCACACTCTGCATCACCGGCGTCGTCTGGATGGCTATCAACATGTTCCGCATCGTGGCCGCCGGCGAAAAGACCCTCAAGGCCGAGCGCGCCGCCGGGCGCTGATCCCGCGTCACCGTTCCCTCGGTCTGGCTGCCCGGCCGCGATCCCCGATCGCGGCTTTTGCGTCTCCCGCGCTCGCCTCCGCATCCCACTCCCCCTTAGTCATTCCTTCGTGAGCGAGCCGTCCACCCCGCCCTTCCCCGCCGACTCCGCGCCCGGCCCGCTCCCGCGCACGACCGCCGCCGCCGAGGACTACCTCGAACGCATCGCCGCCCTGATCAAAACCAAGGGCTACGCCCGCGTCGTCGACATCGCCGCCGAGCTCAAAATCTCCCAGGCCAGCGTCACCACCATGGTCCAGCGCCTCGACGTCGATGGCCTGGTGAAATACGAAAAATACCGCGGCATGGTCCTCACCGACGCGGGCGAGGCCGTTGCCACCCGCATCGCCCATCGCCACGAGTTGCTCACCCAGTTGCTCCGGTTTTTCGAACTCCCCGAGGACGTGATTTTCCGCGACGTGGAGGGCATGGAGCACCACATCAGCGGCGAGACGCTCGGCGCCCTAGAACGCCTTACCCGCTACCTCGACGCCCACCCGGCTATCGTCGCGGAGCTGCGCCGCTAAACGGGTTTCGCGCAACCCGACGCCGCACCCGGGTGCACGGACACCAGCACCATCATCTCGCCGTGGCGGGGACGGTGGAGGTGACGGTTACGACATTCTGAAGCTCCACCCCAAACTCGCCAAACCACAGGCCGAGATCACCACGATCAAGTTCGCTTTGAACCGGTGAATCGCCACGAAGGCCGCCGCGCTCAGCGCCACCGCAAACCAGTCCACGCCCCACGCGCCGACACCTCGCTCCGCCCCGCCCACCGGTCGCCACACCTGCCAGGCAAACCAGACCGCGAGGTTCAAGATCACGCCAACCACCGCCGCCGTCACCGCCGACAACGCCGCCCCCAGCGCCCGATTGCCGCGCAGACGCTCGATGTGCGGCGCGCCCAAAAAGATCCACAGGAAACACGGCACAAACGTCACCCACGTCGTCATTCCCGCGCACAGCGTGGCCGCCAGCAGCGGCGACAGGCCGCCGTCTGGTCGCACCCACCCACCCATGAACCCGACGAACTGCAACACCATGATCAGCGGCCCCGGTGTCGTCTCCGCGAAAGCCAACCCCGCCAGCATCTCCGGCCCGGTCAGCCACCCGTGCGTCTCCACCGCTTGCTGCGCCACGTAGGGCAGCACCGCATAGGCCCCGCCAAAGGTCACCATCGCCGCCTGGCTAAAAAAGACGCCCTGCTCGACCAGCGTGCCCCCCCACCCGAACACCCAGCCCGCCGCCACGATGGGTGCAGCCCACAACCCGCCGCACAGCGCCGTCACCCGCAACGCCCGGCCCCAGCTCGGCGCCACCGCGTGTGCCTCGGCCGCGTCGTCGATCACCGCTCCGCCCCGCAACGGCTCGGGCGCGCCCGTCGTATCCGTTTTTTCCTTACCGCCCACCCTGCCCCCCGCGCTTCCGCCGCCATGTCCCCCACCCGCCGGGAACCAGTCCGGGCGCACCCGACGCCCCGCCCATCCCAGCAGCGCCGCCCCCGCCACGATCCAAGGGAAACCCACGCCGGCCCCAAAAATCAGCGCAAACGCCACCGCCGCGATCCCCCACATCGCCGGCGTTTTCAGCGCCTTGCCGCCGATGCGCAACACCGCCGCCACCACCACCGCGACCACCGCCGGCTTCAAGCCCGCGAAAATCGCCGCCACCCACGGCACCGAGCCATACATCACGTAACCATAACTTAGCCCCCATAGGATAAATACCGACGGCAGCACGAAAAGCGTGCCCGCCGCGATCCCTCCCCAGGTGCGATGCAGCAACCAGCCGCAGTAGATCGCCAGTTGTTGCGCCTCCGGACCCGGCAGCAGCATGCAGTAATTCAGCGCGTGCAAAAACCGCTCCTGCCCGATCCAGCGTTTCCGCTCCACCAGCTCCGTCTGCATGATCGCGATCTGTCCCGCCGGCCCGCCAAAGCTGATTAAGCCCAACTTCACCCAGAACCGAAACGCCTCGCCAAACGATGGACCGCGCGCGGCCTCCGGCGGAGTTGATTTAACGACAGTTTCCATGCGGCTCGCACACGATGGACAGAAACAAAAAGGCGCAAAGCCCGAAGGCCTCGCGCCCTAAAAAACCCTGTTCACCCGACAAGAAGCGGCGCGTCACTTGCGCGCGCTCATCAAAATCCGCAGCACATACCACAACAGCAGCATCACGCCGGAGAACAGCGACAACGACGCCGCCACATATTGGTCGGTGCGGTAGTGATGGATGATGTTGGAGGTCGTGTAGAGGATCGAGCCACCCGCGATCAGAATCATGACCGACGAAAACACTAACCCCAGCGAAAACCCGAACAGAATGCTGCAGATAATCACGCCCATCGCCACGAAACCGCCGATAATCAGGGCCCCCTTCAAAAACGAAAAATCCACGCCACTCATGAACGCCGTCGCCGTCAGCCCCGCAAACAGCAAGCCGGTGATCACGCCCGCCATCGGGATCAAGGCCGGGTCTCCGCTGCGATACGCCGCCATATAAAGCAGGGGCAAAAAGATCACCGACTCCGCCAGCACATATAGGCTGAGCCCCGCGTATTGCATGCCCTGCGAGGTATCGGAACGCGCCCACTTGTCGGCGAGCCACGACACGCCGATGAAGGCCCCGAGCGTGATCAGCCAGCCGTAGCCGCCCAGCATCATACCGATCAGATTTTCAATGCCCGGGAGGCGCAAAAGCACCACCTCGAGCACGACAAAAGCCAAAATCGCCACCGCAAGGTGCAGGTAGGTGCGACGAATAAAGGTCTGCCGCTCGTCCGCATCGGCGTCGGCGACGGTCACAAACGGATTTTCGTAATTAGAAGCCATGTTGGATTTATGATTTAAAGGTCTCCCGCGAACCCCGGCACCACGACGGAAACGCCCCACTTTGCCAATCGTAAAATACGTAAAAACTCGTCCCTCCTCACCCGCAACCCCACCCACTTAGGCGTCCGCCCGCGCCAGCGCCCGCCCGTCGATCCAAGCCATCGTCTTCGTTGCCAGCCGATCAAACGCCACCACCGCCTGCTCGATGTGCTCCTCCCTCGTATCTTCGATCTTGTTGTGACTGATCCCGTGCAGGCTTTGCACAAACATCATCACCGTCGGCACGCCCGCCCCGCAGATCTCCGCCGCGTCGTGCAGCGGCCCCGAGGGCAACCGGTGCGACACCCCCGCCGTCTCGCGAATCGCCTCGTCGCAGAGCTCGATCAATTCCCGCGCAAACGACCTCGGCTCGATCCGCCAGATCCTCTCCCACGTCACCGTCACCCCGCCTTCCGCCGCGAAGCGCCCGGCCGCCTCCCGCGCCTCCCGCCACATCGCCGCCAGCGCCGCCGCGTCGAGGTGCCGCTGATCTAACGTGATTCGGCACTCCGCCACCACACTCGTCACGATGCCCGGCTTCGTCACGCACGAGCCGATCGTGCACACGCCGCCATGCCGCTCCGCGATCGCGTAGATCTCCGGACTCATCCGCGCCGCCGCCAGCAACGCATCCCGCCGCCGCCCCATCGGCGTGCTCCCCGAGTGCGCCGCCTGCCCGTGAAACGTGATCGCATGGCGCTCCACCCCGAAGGTCCCCAACACCGCGCCCAGCGCCAGGCCCAGGTCCAGCAACACCGGCCCCTGCTCGATATGCAGCTCGATATACGCCGCCGCCTTCGCGCGCTCCGCGCCGCTCTCCTTCACCCGCTCGAAATCCACGCCCACCGCGCGCAGGGCCTCCGGCAATCGCACCCCGTCGCGATCCACCAGCCCGCGCGCCTCATCCAGGTCGAGCGCCCCCGAACACGCAGCCGAACCGAACAAACTTTTGCCGAAGCGCGCCCCCTCCTCGTCCGCCCAGTCCACCAGCCGCACCGTCACCGGCGGACGCCCGCCCGACCCCGCCTCCGCCGCCAGCCGCCGCAAAATCTCCACGCCCGCGACCACGTTTAGACACCCGTCGAGCCACCCGCCATTCGGCACCGAGTCCAGATGCCCTCCAATTAACAGCTCCCGCTCCGACGCCCCGCGCAGCGTCGCCCACAGATTGCCCGCCACGTCCGTGTGTACCTCCACCGGCAGCTCCGCCAGCTTTGCCCGCAGCCACTCCCGCGCCCGCACCCACGTCGGCGTGAACGCCACCCGCTGCGCCCCGTCCGCATCCCCGGTCAACGCGCGCAACTCTTTCAACTCGCTCACCACTCGGGCCGCATTTGGGGTCGCATTCATCATCGATTAGTTGGATTCATTGCCGCGTTCAGCAACCCCCAAGCCACCCCGGCACATGCCCTGCTAATCGCGGTCTGAGCGCCCGCCCCATCCCTAGGATTCGCCCCCGCCTTTCCAAGCCCCCGCCCGTCTTTCCCATGCCCACACTCGCCACCACCGTCGACGGCCTAAAACTCCCCAACCCCTTCGTCATCGGCTCCGGCCCCCCCGGCACCAACCTCTCCGTCATCAACCGCGCCTTCCGCGAAGGCTGGGGCGCCGTCATCGCCAAGACCGTCAGCCTCGACGCCTCCAAGGTAGTCAACGTTTCCCCCCGCTACGCCAAATCCTACGCGCTCAGCGGCGAGGTCATCGGCTGGGAAAACATCGAGCTCATCAGCGACCGCCCCTTCCACCTCTGGGAAGACGAGTTTAAACGCTGCAAGGACGCCCAGCCCCCCGGCGCCCTCATCGCCTCCATCATGGAAGAGCTCAACAAAGACGCCTGGATCGAGCTCGTCCAACGCTGCGAGGCCGCCGGCGTGGACGGCTTCGAGCTCAACTTTTCCTGCCCCCACGGCCTCCCCGAGCGCAAGATGGGTGCCGCCATGGGCCAGGACCCCGACATCCTCGTCGAGGTGTGCGGCTGGGTGAAGTCCGCCACCCGGCTCCCCGTCTGGGCGAAAATGACGCCCAACATCACCCACATCGAGGAGCCCGGCCGCGCCGCCCTGCGCGGCGGCGCCACCGGACTCTCCGCCATCAACACCATCCGCAGCGTCACCAGCGTCAACCGCGACACCCTCCGCCCCGAGCCCACCGTCGAGGGCTACTCCACGC
>JBBRHC010000041.1:0-17786 GCA_038223295.1 Opitutales bacterium | reverse complement strand
GATGGCGCAAGAAGTTGGATCAGATGGTCGTTCGTGAATCCCGAGGTGCACTGAATAGTGCATTGAGCGGGTGAACGAACGAGCAGATGACCAGCAGATTGCGCCAGATCGCGGCGATCCACTTCGGATTTCGGGTTAAATTACCTTGGCAACATGGGTCAAAGCTTGGGCCACGGTCGGAGAACGGGGCGCCAAGAGGCGCAAAAGACGCAGAAATGATCCTCGTTTTAGCGACTTCAGCGCCTTCTCGCGGCCTTGTCTGCAATCCGACCAATCGGAATCAGACTGAAAAACCTTATCCCGGTTCGATCAGCGCATCCGAATCAATACTTTGCGAAATGCTTCGCCGCTCGGCGGACGTTGCCCGGCCGGCTCTTTATCAGAGGTCGGCTTCGCGGGCGCGCTGGGTGGCGGAGGCGAGGAAGTAGTTCTGGGCGGAGAAGCTGGGGGCGTCGGGGGCGCGGGCGATGGGCAGGTAGCCGCCGCCGGAATTGAGCAGGCGGGCGGATTCGTTGTCCTGGAGCTCGATGGCGAAGAGTTCCTCGGTCATCCAGCGGCGCAGGGTGGGGTCGAGGAGGGGGAAAACCACCTCGATGCGGCGGAAAAAGTTGCGCGGCATCCAGTCGGCGCTGCCGGCGTAGATGGCGGGTTCGCCGCCGTCGTTTTGGAAATAGCAGCCGCGGATGTGTTCGAGGAAACGGCCGACGATGGAGCGCACGCGGATGTTTTCGGAGAGACCGGGCACGCCGGGGACGAGGCAGCAGACGCCGCGGATGATGAGGTCGACCTGCACGCCGGCGCGTGAGGCGGCGTAGAGGGCGTCGATAACGGCCTGGTCCACGAGGGAGTTCATCTTGGCCATGATGCGGGCGGGGCGGCCGGCGGTGGCGTTCTGGGTCTCGCGGCGGATGAGCTCGAGGTTGCGGCGGTGGAGCGCGTAGGGCGCGACGAGCAGGTGCTGGAACTCGGGGGCGCGGCCGAAGCCGGTGAGGGCGTTGAAGAGCGAGGCGGCGTCGGCGGTGAGGGTCTCGCGCGAGGTGAAGAGGCTGAGGTCGGTGTAGATGCGAGCGGTGCGCGGGTTGTAGTTGCCGGTGCCGAGGTGGGCGTAGCGGCGGAGCTTGCCGTCGGACTCGCGGCGGACGACTAGGGCGACCTTGCAGTGGGTCTTGTTGCCGATGAGGCCGTAGACGACGTGGACGCCGGCCTCCTCGAGCTGTTTGGCCCACTGGATGTTGTTGGCCTCGTCGAAGCGGGCCTTGAGCTCGACCAGGGCGGTGACCTGTTTGCCGTTGCGCGAGGCCTCGACGAGGGCGCGCACAAAGGGGGAATCGCCGCTGGTGCGGTAGAGGGTTTGTTTAATGGCGAGCACGCGGGGATCGCGCGCGGCCTGCTCGACGAAATCGACGACGGGCTGGAAGGAGTCGTAGGGGTGGTGGAGGAGGACGTCGCGATCGCGCAGGGTGTCGAAAACCAGGGCGGCCTCGCGCAGCGGGGAGACGTTGACGGGGACGAAGGGCGGGAAGTTGAGGTCGGGGCGGTCGATGTCGGCCAGGGCCATGAGGCGCACGAGGTTGACCGGGCCGTCGAGGCGAAAAACGTATTCGTGCGACAAGGACAGGTGGTCGCAGAGGGTGGCGAAGATCTGGTCGTCCACGCCGATCTCGATCTCGAGGCGCACGGCGGCGCCGCGGCGGAGGTTGCGCAGCTCCTGCTCGATTTTTTTGAGCAGGTTCTCGGCCTCCTCCTCGTCGATGTAGAGGTCGCTGTTGCGGGTGACGCGGAAGGCGTGGGCGCCGTGGATGCGGTAGCCGGGGAAGAAGTCGGCGGCGCAGAGTTTGATGATGTCGGAGAGGAAGACGAAGCGGCGGCCGCGGGCGTCGGTATCCAAGGAGTCGATACCGACGATGCGGGGCAGGACGCGGGGGACGGGGAGGATGGCGAAGTGGCGGTCGATCTCGGCGGTCTCGGGGTCGTCGAGCGAGACGACGATGTTGAGGGTCTTGTTGCCCAGTTGGGGAAAGGGGTGGGACTGGTCGATGGCCAGGGGGGTGAGAACGGGGAAGATCTGCTCCTCGAAATAGGTGCGGATCCAGGCGAGCTCGCCGTGGGTGAGGTCGGCGGGGTTGGCGAAGGTGATGCCTTCGCCGGCGAGGGCGGGGATGAGTTGTCCGCTCCAGCAGCGGTATTGGTCGTCGACGAGCGAGGCGACGACGGAGTGGATGCGGCGGAGCTGCTCGCGCGGGCCGAGGGCGTCGATGCCGCCGGTCTCCTTGACGTTGTTGTCCACCTGCTGGATGAGGCCGGCGACGCGGATCTCGAAAAACTCGTCGAGGTTGCTGGAGACGATCGCGAGAAAACGCACGCGCTCGAGCAGCGGGTGGCGGGGGTTGGAGGCTTGTTCGAGGACGCGGCGGTTAAAGGCGAGCCAGCTAAGTTCGCGATTAAAGTAGGCGGCCTTGGTGGGGTGGGGGGAGCCGCCGAGGGCGGCGGGGTGGTTGGGCGGGGTGTGGATGGTCTGGTCGGCGGCGTCGGCGGGAGCGGCGGGTTCGGGCGCGGTGGAGGGCGCGACCGGGGCGGGAGCGGCGTCGGGCGCGGGCGCGGAGCCGGGGGGGGGCGAAGAGGGGGAGCGGCGTCGTGGCTTGGCCATGCGAGGAAGGGAGGGAGGGGAGGGCACCGGAGGGGGGTGCGGGAGACGAGGATATTGCAGGGCGTCGCGCGCTTGTCACGAGCGGGCGGGAGGGGCGCGGTGGAGAGAGGGGAAACGCTATCGTTTTTAACCGGAGTATTTTAGGCGATCCAGACGGTTTTTGGATTGGTGAAGGCGCGGACCCCGGCGGGGGCGAGTTCGCGGCCCAGGCCGGAGGCTTTGCTGCCGCCAAAGGGCACTGCGACGTGGGAGCGCACGCCGTGGTTGACGAAGACCATGCCGGCTTGGAGCGCGGGCACGAGGACGGCGCGGGCGTGACGCAGATCGCGGGTAAAAATCGCGCCGCCCAGGCCGTAGACGGAGCGGTTGGCGGCGGCGAGCATGGCGGCCTCGTCGGGGGCGGTCTCGACGGCGGCGACGGGGCCGAACAACTCCTCGTCGGCGGCGGGCATGCCGGGGCCGACGTCGGCGAGCACGGTGGGCGGATAGTAGGCGCCGGGGCCGGCGGGGAGCTTGCCGCCGAGGACGAGGCGCGCGCCGCGCCGGAGGGATTTTTTCACCTGGGCGTGGAGCTCGTCGCGCAGGTCGGCGCGGGCGAGCGGGCCGAGCTGGGTGCCGGGCGTGGCGGGGTCGCCCTGGCGGAAGGCGGCCATGGCGTCGGCGAGTCGGCGGGTGAAGGCGTCGGCGACGGAGGCGTGGGCGATGAAGCGTTTGGCGGCGATGCAGCTCTGCCCGTTGTTGGCCAGGCGGCCGGCCGCGCAGGCGGCGGCGGCGGCGGGCAGGTCGGCGTCGGGGAAAATCAAATACGGATCGCTGCCGCCGAGCTCGCCGACGAAGGGCTTGAGCGCGGCGCCGGCGAGGGCGGCGACGTGTCGGCCGGCTGCGGTGCTGCCGGTGAGCGTGACGCCGCGGATGCGCGGGTCGGCGATGAGCGGGCCGGTGGCGTCGGCGGAGGCGAGGATGCAGTCGAACAGGCCGGCGGGCAGGCCGGCGCGGAGGGCGAGGGCGCGGAGGGCGAGGGCGGTGCAGCAGACGTTGCTCGCGTGTTTAAGGAGGAGGGCGTTGCCCGCGACGAGGGCGGGGACGGCGGCGCGGATTACCTGCCAGAGCGGGTAGTTCCACGGCATGATGGCGAGGATGACGCCGAGCGGCTCGTAAACGACGGAGACGCCGGCGGGGGCGGCGGGCGGGCGCTCGGATTTGAGGAGGGCGGCGCCGTGGCGGGCGTAATGGCGGCAGCAATCGACGCATTTGGCGACCTCGGCGAGGCCGTCGTCGAGGGGTTTGCCCATCTCGGCGGCCATGAGCGCGGCGAGTTCATGGCGCTCGCGATGGAGCGCGGTGGCGAGCGCGCGCAGGTGACGCGCGCGGGTGGCGGCGGAGGTGGCGCGCCAGACGGTGGCGGTGGCGGCGGCGGCGGCGAGGCGAGCCTCGATTTCATGGCGCGAATGGGCGGGGTGACGGGCGAAGACCTGACCGGTCGCGGGGTTTACGGATACGAACGCCATAGGTTGCCGCCGAGCGTGCCGGGTCGGAGGCGGTGGCGGCAACGCCGAACGGGCCGGGTTTTTCGCGCGGCGGCGGAGCTATTCCCGCTCCGGATCAGCGTCTTGGGATCGGGGAGCGCAGCCGCCCGGCCGGGGGGGGGGCGGGCCTTAGGCGACGCGCAGCACCGCGTAGGATTTTTTGCCTTTGCGGAGGAGGAGGTAACGGCCGAAGAGAAGATCGGCCTCGGTGAGGGCGCGGGCGGGGAGGGCGGCGTCGCTCTTCAGGTTGTTCACGTAGGCTCCGCCGCCCTCGATGGATTTGCGGGCGTTGCCTTTGGAGGTTTCGAGGGCGGCGAGCACCAGCGCCTCGGTGAGCGGGAGACCGGGGGGGGCGAGGCGTTCGCGCGGCAGGTCGACGGTGGGGATCTCGCCGGCAACGTCGAGGAAGGTATCCTCGCTGGTGTCGCCGATCTCGGCGCCGAAGAGGATGGCGGAGGCTTTGAGCGCGGCGTCGAGCGCGGCCGCGCCGTGGACGAGCCGGGTGACTCCGCGGGCGAGGGCGCGGTGGGCTTCGCGAGCGCCGGGGTTGGTGGAGTGGGCGGCCTCGATGGGCTCGATGTCGGCGCGGGGGAGGAAGGTGAACTTGCGCAGGTATTCGCCAACTTTGGCGTCCTCGGTGTTCACGAAAAACTGGTAGAGTTTGTAGGGGCTGGTGCGGGTGGGGTCGAGCCAGACGGCGCCGCCGGCGGTTTTGCCGAATTTGGTGCCGTCGCTCTTGGTGATGAGCGGGAAAGTCCAGCCGAAGGCGGTGGTGTCGGAGCCGAGTTTTTTGCGAATGAGATCGGTGCCGGCGGTGAGGTTGCCCCATTGGTCGGAGCCGCCGATTTGCAGTTCGCAGCCGAAGGTCTGACGCAGGTGCAGGAAGTCGTAGGCCTGCAAGAGCTGGTAGCTAAACTCGGTGTAGCTGATGCCGCCCTCGCCCTCCATGCGGGACTTCACGGAGTCCTTGGCCAGCATGACGTTGAGCGAGAAAAACTTCCCCACGTCGCGCAGGAAATCGAGGAAGCTGAGGGGCGCGATCCAGTCGGCGTTGTCCACCAGGCGGGCGGGGTTGGCGGCGACGGTGAAGTCGAGCAGGCGCGCGAGCTGGGCCTTGATGCAGGCGATGTTGTGCGCGAGCTGTTCACGCGTGAGCAGATTGCGCTCGGAGGAGCGGCCCGAGGGGTCGCCGACCATGCCGGTGGCGCCGCCGGCGAGGGCGATGACGTGGTGGCCGGCGCGTTGAAAACGGGCGAGCGTGAGCTGGCCCATGAGGTGGCCGACGTGGAGCGAATCGCCGGTGGGATCGAAGCCGCAATAGACCGTGATCGGCTGGCCGTTCGCGAGGCGGTCGCGGAGGCCGGCGAGGTCGGTGCAATCGGCCAGAAGGCCACGCCATTGAAGGTCGTCGATGAGGTCGGGAGCGGTGGACATGAATCGGGGATGAAACGAAGGGAAGGCTGCAAAACGCACCATCAGCCGGAAAAGTTAAGTTCAGGCTTTAGCAGGCGGTGGAAGTTCAACCCGTCCGGCCGTCAGCAGGACGGCCGGTGGACGCCGACGATAGGGACAGACCACCGGAACCAGCGGAGGACCGACGGTTGATTCTAATCCTCGTCGTCGTCGTCCGAGTCGTCCGAGGGCTGGGCGAGTTCCTCGCGGCACTCGCCCATGACGCGCAGCCAGACTTCCCGCAGGTCGAAGAGGCGGGGCAGGGCGCTACCCCGGTAGTGGTCCAGGGCGCGGCTGTGGGCGCAGGCCTCGGGGGTGAGGTTGCCCATGGCGAGGTTTAAATCGCGTAAAGCACGCTTGAAGAGGCTGATCGCCATGGCGTAGTCGCCAAAATCCAGGGCCGAGATGGCCTGCATGGCTTGGTCCTCGGTGCGGAGGAGGGCGGCGTAGAAGCTCAGAGCGAGTTTCTGGGGCACCTTGTCGCCCGACTCGGCGACCTGTTCCCACGTGCGTTTGAGGCTGAGAAAAAGGGCGCGCGAGGCGACGAAGATAGGGTTTTTATGCAGGGTGTAGGGATCGGCCTCGTCGCCGAGATCCACTTCGCCGGTGTCGTCGTCATCCTCCTCGTCCTCGTCGTCATCATCGGAGTCGCCGAGGGTGGCGTCGCTGGTCCACTCTTCCACGCCCCAACCCATGAGCTTGGCGGCTTCGTCCAGCCGCTCGGGGTGGGTGCGGAGTTGCTCGTAAAAGGCGAGGTAACGAAGGATGGATTCGTCCTGCTGCCGCAGGTAGCGCTCCCAGTCGAATTCGTTCCAAACAAGCTCTCCGCGGTCGTCCCACTCGTTATCGGAGGGGTTTTCGGAATTGGTGTTGCCCATTGGTGGTTTCGGGTCGGTGACCCTAGGATGCAAGCTGTTCCATAACCAATCGAAGGCAACGGGAAAAACCACATTACGGCTCCCCCCGATACCGCGGAAACATGCCCCTGGATTGCGGGGGTTTACAGGTTGAAATCCGCCAACACCTTACCATGTGTACACGTTCCGTTCCCCTCGCGCTCACAATTACCTCCGCTTACCCCACCTCGTGTATGACTGAATTGGTGCTCCACGCGACCGTCCATTTCTCCGGCCATGTGCAGGGCGTGGGTTTTCGTTACGCGACATTGCAGGTGGCGAAGGAGTTTGAGGTGGCGGGTTACGTGCAAAATCTCGCCGACGGGCGCGTGCAGTTGGAGGTTGAGGGGCGGGCCGGCACGGTGGACGAGTTTGTCGTCGCGGTGGGCGAGCGCATGCACGGCTACGTGAGAAAAACGGAACGCGTGCAACAAAAGCGCGCGGCGGAGTTCAGAGGCTTCGATATTCGTTGATTTCCCCCTCTTTTCGGCTGCGCGCGCGGCGCGTGGCGCTTACACCGAATTTCAAAAATCCAGGCATCTTTCATCCTCTTCCCTGAATGAGCACCCCGACCGCCGCCATATCGATCAAAGGACTGACCAAGGACTTCGCCGTCACCCTGCGCGGAGTAAAACTACGCGCGGTGGACGCGCTGAATCTGGAGGTCGCGGAGGGCCAGGTTTACGGTCTGCTGGGGCCGAATGGCTCGGGCAAAAGCACGACGATCAAGATCTTGCTCGGGCTGCTGGAGCCGACGGTGGGTGATGTGCGCGTCTTTGGCGTGCCGAGCAGCCAGGTGGAGGCGCGCCGGAACGTGGGCTACCTGCCCGAGGCGCCCTACTTTTATCGTTACCTGAGCGGTCGGGAGCTGGTGCGTTTTTACGCGCGCATCTGCGGCGTATCGGGCTCGATCCTGAAGGCGCGGGTGGACGAGGTGATCGCGTGGGTGGGCCTATCCGGCGCGGCGGATCGGCGCGTGGGCACCTACTCGAAAGGCATGTTGCAACGCATCGGCCTGGCGCAGGCGCTGGTGCATGATCCGAAACTCATCGTGCTGGACGAGCCGACCGCGGGCGTCGATCCGGTGGGCTCGGCCGAGATGTGCGAGCTGATCGTGAAGCTGAAGCAGCAGGGCAAAACCGTGCTCATCACGTCCCACTTGCTCGCGCAGATCGAGGACGTGTGCGACCGGGTGGCCATCCTCGACCGCGGCAAATTGATCGTCGAGGGCTCGGTCTTGGAGCTCGTGGGCCAGCGGGATCGCCAGGCGCTGATCGTCGATCCGCTGCCGGCGGCCGACATCGAGGCGCTGCGGGGCTGGCTCGCGGCGCGCGGGCACTCGCTCAACGCGGTCGAGCAGCCGCGCGCGCGACTTGACCAGCTCTTCCTCAGCAAAGTCTCCCGCCCCAACCGCCCGGGCGACGCCTCCGCCGGCGTCGGCTCGAACGAGGTGCCGCTCGACGCCAAGCCCTGAACCCTTTCCTTCGTATCCCTTTAATTCTTACGCCATGAGCGTCGCAACCGTCCCCTTTTCCTTTAACCGCCTGGGCTTGATCGCCGGCAACACCTTCCTCGAGGCCGTGCGGCAGAAGTTGTTCAACTTTCTCCTTCTGCTCGCCATCGGCCTGGTCGCCAGCGCGCAGTTTTTCCGCGAGTTCAACTTCGGCTCGTCGGAGCTGAAGTTCATCGCCGACTTCGGGTTCGGCGCGCTGGTTTTTTTCGGCTCGGCGCTGACCATCGCGACGACCGCGCAGTTGTTTTTCAGCGAGATCGAGAACCGCACCGCGCTCACGTTGTTGGCCAAACCCTTGTGGCGCGCGGAGTTTGTTTTTGGCAAGTTTCTGGGCGTGTTCGCGGTCATCGGCGTGTTCTGTGCGCTGACCATCGGGCTGATGCTCGCGCTGCTCTGGCATCGCGAGGGCCAGCTCATGACGGCGGACCCCGAGGCCTTCACGGCGGGGCGCATCATCGCCTATGGCGATCTGGTGGTGGTGGGTCTGCTCCAGTGGCTGAAATTTGGCGTGCTGACGGCCATCGTGCTGCTCATCGCGAGTTTCTCGAACACGAACCTGTTCACCGTGGTCACGGGGTTCTTCGTGTTGGTGATCTGTCACTTGCAATACTTGGCGCGCGATGCGTGGGGCAAGGTGGACAACGCGTTTCTGGCCGCCGTGGTGCAGGGGCTGAGTTTCCTTTTCCCGAATTTCCAGCTCTTCAATCTGGCGGACAGCATCGGGCAGGGTGGCGGCGTGGATGGCGCGGTCGCGCTGCGCGTGGCCGGCTACGGGTTGGCCTACATCGCCGTCATCGGTGGTCTCGCCGTTTACAGCTTCCGCAACCGTGAAATTTAATCCCTTGGCCTCCCGTCCGTTCAAGACCGGGCTCGTCGTCGTGCTCGGGTTGCTCGCCTCCGGCATCGCGCTGCGGCCGATCGAGGGTCCGGCGTGGGAAAAAATGACTGCGGAGCAACCCGAGCTGCGCCTCGAATCGCTCAAGGATGCCCTGGGCCAGGGCGTGACCGTGGGCCTGCTCGGCGGCTTCCGCGCGATCGTGGCGGATCTGTTCTGGATTCGCACGAACTCGGTCTGGGAAACGAACAACCTACCCGCGACGCAGACCTCGATCAAACTGGTCACGGCGATCGATCCGCGTCCGCGCTATTTCTGGCTGAACGGCAGCCGCATGATCGCCTACGACATGCCTAACTGGCGCATCGACAAGGCCGGCGGCTACGACGTCGTGTCCGAAGCGGTGAAACGGCGCTTCGACGAGGAACAGTCGGCGGTGGGCATCAAATATCTGGAAAATGCGCTGGATTTTCACCCCGACGACCCGTTGCTGGTCTTGGAGATAGGGAACATCCACCTAAACCGTCTTAAGGATGTGGAGACGGCGTCGGGGTATTACTTGCGGGCCTCGAAAATGCCGGACGCGCCCCACTACGCGGCGCGCATCTATGCGGAGTTGTTGCGCCGACTGAACCGCAACGCCGAGGCCCACGCGTTTTTAAAGGAGCTGTATCCAACCCTGCCCAAGGATAATCTCATGGCGCAGAAAAACGTGGTCTTGGATCGCATCCGCGAGATTGAAGGCGAGATGGACATGCCCCAGTCGGAGCGCTTCCGGGAGTGAACGAAGGCAGGGGGCTGCTGGTTTGGGGCGTCCCCTTCACCAGGCGGCGACGTCGCGGACGAAGGCGGCGCGGTCGGGGGCTTTGAAGAAGGAGGTGCCGGCCACGAACGTGTCGGCACCGGCGGCGCGGCACTCGCGACCGGTTTTGGCATCGACGCCGCCATCGACCTCGAGACGGAAATCCAAGCCGCGCTCGCGGCGCCAGGCGTCGAGGCGGGTGAGTTTTTCGAGCATGTCTCGGCGAAAAGGCTGACCGCCGAAACCGGGCTGCACGGTCATCACGAGCACGAGATCGACCTCGGCGAGGAAGGGCTCGACCGCGTCCGCCGGGGTGCCGGGGTTGAGCACGAGACCGTTTTTGCAGCCCAGGGCGCGGATGCGCGCGAGCAGGCCGCGGTGGTCGAGCTCGGGCTCGATGTGGAAACTCACGAGCCGGGCGCCGGCCTGGATAAACGCCTCGGCGTAGCGCTGCGGCTCGGAGAGCATGAGGTGGACGTCGAAAAAGAGGCCGGGCGTCTCGCGGCGCAGCTCGGCCACCATCTGGGGGCCGAAGGTGAGATTGGGGACGAAATGCCCGTCCATGATGTCGAGGTGCAGCCAGGGCGCGCCGGACGCGGCGACCTGGGCGGCGCTCTCGGCGAGGCGAATGTGCTGGCCGGCAAGAAGCGAGGGAGCGAGCAGGGCGGGATGGAGAGGGGCGGGCACGGCCAAAATCTTGGGCAGGCGCCGGCCGGAAGGGCAAGGGCGCGAGCGCGGCGGAGCGGAAAACAGTTGCGGCGGCGGTGGCGGTGGTGCGGGGCGGGGCGGGGCCGGGCGGGGCGGGGCGGAAAAGCGGTGGTGGTGGCGGGTGCGGGGCGGAAACGGGGGTGACGGCGGCGGGGTGCGGCGGCCCCGCCCTGCAACGGAGGCCCAATGTAGGGCGGGGTCCCCGCACCCCGCCGTGTCCGGAGCGGGCGGCGCACACTGCCCGATCTCGCGCCCGCCAAAACCTAGGCGGATGACGCGGGGCCGGGAGTTTCGGTGGGCTCGAGGGAGTCGGCGGTGTCGGTGTCGTCCTCCAGCGGGTATTCTTTCCGGAAAGCGGCGAAGTCGATGAGCTCCATGCGGCCGTCGAAATGCTCAATGATGGCGGTGAGACTCTCGACCCAGTCGCCGCTGTTGAGATAGTGCACGTCGCCCATCATGCGGTCGGCGGCGGTGTGGATGTGCCCGCACAACACGCCGGTGCAGCCGCGACTTTTGGCCAGCTCGGCGATGTGTTGTTCAAAGTTGGAGACGTGGCTGACCGCCTGCTTCACGCGCGCCTTGATGGCCTTGGAGATGGAGTAGTACTCCTTGCCGCGCCAGGCGCGCCATTTGTTGTAGAGGCGGTTGAGGCGCATGAGCGCGCGGTAGCCCCAGTCGCCGAGGTAGGCGAGGAAGACAAAGTTTTTGGTGACGGTGTCGAAGACGTCGCCATGGAGCACGAAGTAGCGGCGTCCGTCGGCGGTCTCGTGGACGTGATCCTCGACGATCTGCATATTCTCGAACGTCATGGGCAGAAACTTACGCAACACGTCGTCGTGGTTGCCGCGCAGGTAGATGATCTCGGTGTCGCGCTTTTCCATCTTTTTCAGGATGAGGCGGATGAAACGCGTGTGGGTCTTGGGCCAGTAGGTGGTTTGTTTGAGCCGCCAGCCGTCGATGATGTCGCCGTTTAGGATGAGTTTATCGCAACGGGTAAACTTCAGAAAGTGGTTTACCTCCCGAGCTTTGCAATCATGCGTGCCGAGATGGACATCGGAGATGATGACGGTGCGGACCTTGAGGAAGCGTTTTTCCATCGCGGGCGTGTTTTAACAATTGTGACGCGCGCTGCCTAGCGGGATTATGCGTGTCTCCCGAATGTCACGGAACCTTCGCGAGCGGGACCGCGAGGCGGAGGCTGGCGGGGAGGACGCGGATTTCAATTCGGGCGCCACACTCCCGGACCTCGCCGTCGGTGTGGAGCAGCCCCGGCGCGGCGCGTTCGATGACGAAGCGGGCGGCGCGCAGGCGGGTGACGCTGGGGGAGCCGTCGATGCGTTTGGTGAAGAGGCGCTCGGCGAGCGGGAGGGCGTTGCGCGGGTTGAGCCGGCGGATGACGGTGAGGTCGAGCAGGCCGTCGTCCACGCTTGCGCCGGGGGCGATGAAGCAGTCGTTGCCGTATTGGTCGGAGTTGGCGACGGCGGCGATCCAGGCGGGGGTGCGGAGCGGGGGGCCGTCGTCGGCGGTGATCGTGTAGTTGTCCGGCCGATACGTGGCGAGCGCGCGCAGGGTGGTGCGGGCGTAGGCGGGCAGGCCGCGCGAGGTGAGGGCGTTGAAACGCGCGCTGATCTCGGCGTCGAAGCCGAGGCCCATGGCGTTGAAAAACGGGTGGCCGTCGGCGACGCCGGTGTCGATGGCGCGGGTGGGGGCCTCGAGCAGGGCGCGGAAGGCGCCCTTGCCGGGGCCGGGGATGCCGAGGTGGCGGCCCAGGCCGTTGCCCGAGCCGCAGGGGATGAGGCCGAGCGTGGCGGAGGTGCCGACGAGGGCGGTGGCGACCTCGTTCATGGTGCCGTCGCCGCCGATGGCGACGATGAGCTGGCAGCCCTCGTCGAGGGCGCGGCGCGCGAGGTCGGTGGCGTGGCGCGGGCGCTCGGTGGGCTCGACCACGGCATCGAGTTTATGCTCGGCGATGAACGCGCGGGCGTATTCGAGCAGCCACGGGTTGCGGGCGTTGTGACCGGAGCGGGGGTTGAAGATGAAGCGGGCGCGGGGATGAGTCATCGCGGCGATGAAAGGACCAATCACCGGGGACCGGCGCGCAATGCGCAAGGCCGGGGAGCGGAGGGGCGGGGGCTACGGAGGACGTGCGCCGGGCGCGGGGCGGTCACAAGGCGCGAGGGGTCAGGCTCGCGGGCGCGACGTCGGCGCCGCGCGGCGTGGAGCCGCGGGCGACCTCGGCCAGATCGCGGGCGAAGCCGTCGATGACGCGCGACCAGGGGATGTTTTCGGCGGTGGCGCGGGCGACCAGGCGGAGGCTCTGCCGCAGGCGCGGGTCCGCCGCCAGGGCGAGGGTGTTTTCCATGAAGGCGGCCTCGTCATCGAGCGGCACGAGCAGGCCGTTCTCGCGATGGCGGACGTAGCGGGCGGCGGCGGCGTATTCGAAGGCGCAGACGGCGAGACCGCTCGCCATGCTCTCGGTGAGGACGTTGCCAAAGGTCTCGGTGAGGCTGGGGTAGAGAAACACGTCGGCCGAGGCGTAGTGGCGGGCCAGATCCTCGCGCTCGAGGAAGCCGGTGAAGACGGCCCACGGGTGCTCGCGCTGGAGTTTTTTGCGCAGCGGGCCGTCGCTCACGACGACGAAGCGGGCGCGCGGGTGGGCGGCGCGGATGGCGGACCAGGCGCGGAACAGGAGGGCGTAGTTCTTCTCGGCGGCGAGGCGGCTGACGTGGATGTAAACGGGATCCTCGGGCGCGGCGCCCCAGGCGGCGCGCAGCTCGGGGTCGCGTTTCACGGGGGAGAACAGGTCGGTGTCGACGCCGCGCGAGAGCAGGCGCATGCCGCGAAACCCGTCGCGGGTGAGCTCGGCGTTGAGCTCGTCGGTGGGGGAGAGCGTGATGCGGGTGCGGTTGTGAAACCAGCGCAGGTAGGCGAGGGCGGGGCGGGTGAGGAAGTTGAACCCGTAGTGTTTCGAGTAGCTGTGGAAGTTGGTGTGAAAGGAGGATGCGAGCGGGATGCCGAGGGCGTCGGCGGCGGAGAGCGCGGACCAGCCGAGGGGGCCCTCGGTGGCGACGTGGACGACGTCGGGACGGCTCTCGCGCCAGGCCCGGATCAGCCGGCCGCGCGCGGGCAGGCCGGCGCGGAGCAGCGGGTAGCCGGGGATGGGCACGCCGACGTAGAGCACCTCGCCGTAGGGGCAGTCCGGCACGGGGATATCGGCCGCGCTCTGGCGGGGTCGATGCACGGTGACGAGAACGCCGCGACGGGCGAGGCCGGAGGCGAGTTGCCCGAGGGTCATGGCGACGCCATTGATCTCGGGAGGGAAGGTTTCGGTGACGAGGGCGAGTTTCACGCTTGCGACGGGGAGTCGTCATGCGTGGGTGGATACGCAACGGCAAAGCCCCGGGGCGCGCCGCTTATCACCAGCGCGTAACAAATGTGTCATCTACTTCACATCCTCACCGGGCCGACGGCGGTCGGGAAAACCGCGCTGGCGCTCGACTGGGCGGAGGCGAACGGGGCGGAGATCGTATCGTGCGACGCGAGTTTGTTTTACCGCGGCATGGATATCGGCACGGCCAAGCCGACGGCGGCCGAGCGGGCGCGCGTGCCGCACTGGCTGATGGACATTTGCGCGGTGCGCGAGCGCATGGACGTGGCGCGCTACGCGGAGCGGGCGCGGGCGGCCTGCGCGGACATCACTGGGCGCGGACGGCGGGTGCTGGTGACTGGCGGGAGCGGGTTTTACCTGAAGGCGTTTTTCGGACCCGTGGCGGACGAGGTGGCGGTGCCGCCGGAGCTGCGCGCCGAGATCGAGGCGCGGCTGGGCGCGGGCGCGGGCGGGGACGGGTCGGCGTATGCGGGTTTGGGGGGGTTGCTCGCCGA
The DNA here is from genome assembly GCA_038223295.1 of Opitutales bacterium. GTDB lineage: Bacteria > Verrucomicrobiota > Verrucomicrobiia > Opitutales > Opitutaceae > IMCC26134_A. The sequence goes on along the minus strand of JBBRHC010000041.1, from coordinate 3,525 downwards.
ACTGGGCGCGCTGAATCCGGGCGGGCTGGGCGGGCTGGATGTGCGCAATCCACGCCGCGTGACGCGGGCGCTGGAGCGCTGCCGCGCGAGCGGGCGCACGCTGGCGGAGCTGGCGGCGGACTTCGCGGCGCGGCCGGGGCCCTTCGCGGACTGGGCGGTGCGGGCGGTGCGGCTGGATCGCGAGCCGGAGGAGCTGCGCGCGCGCATCGGCGCGCGGGTGGCGGCCATGTTGCGCGACGGTTTGGTGGAGGAGGTGCGGGGCTTGCGGGCGGAAGGGCTGGAGGAGAATCCGAGCGCGGCGGCGGCGATCGGTTACCGCGAGACGCTCGCGATGCTCGACGGACGATTGCCGGCGGACGCGCTCGCGGGCGAGATCGCGCTCGACACCTGGGGGCTGGTGCGCAAACAGCGCACCTGGTTCCGCACCCAGTTGCCGGCGGAGCGGGTGCGGGTGCTGCCGGCGGGCGAGGCGCGGGTGGCGGATTTGTTTTAATCTAAACGGAGAAAGGGCGCTCGGGCGCGAATGGGCGCGAATGGGTGCGAGCGCGCGGCGGCGTTCGCGAGGGAAGCTTACCGCGCGAACACGGCGGCGCGTTGCGCGGGGTCGAGTTCGCGCCAGGAGCCGGGGGCCTGGAGCAGGGCGAGGTCGGCGAGGGTGACCCCGCCGACGCGCACGCGGACGAGGCGGAGGGTGGGGTGGCCGATGGCGGCGGTCATGCGGCGCACCTGGCGATTTTTGCCCTCGTGCAGGGCGAGGGAGAGCCACGTGTCGGGCACGTTTTTGCGGAACCGCACGGGTGGATCGCGCGGGGGGAGCACGCTGGCCCCGGCGGCGGCGAGGCGGCGCACGGCGCAGGGCGCGCAGGCGTGATCGGGCAGGCGCACGCCGGCGGCGAGGCGGGCGAGGGCCTCGTCGGGCGGGAGGCGTTCCACGAGCACCCAGTATTCGCGTTCGTGGGCGTGGAGCGGGTCGAGCAGGCGGGTGTTGAGGCCGGGCTCGTCGGAGAGGAGGAGCAGGCCCTCGCTGTCGGCGTCGAGCCGGCCGAGGGGGTAGACGCGCGGAGGCAGGCGCGGGCCGGGGGCGAAAGGGGCGGCGCCGAGGTCGGCCAGGGTTCGCCACGCGGAGCCGGGCTCGGGCGTGAATTGCGAGAGCACGCCGTAGGGTTTGTGGAGGGCGAGAAGCACGACTGGGCCGAGTCCAGTAAGGGCGCATGACCAATGTCGAATGACGAATGCGTCATGCGGGGACGGAGGGGGAAAATCGAGTCGCGCGCGGCGGGTTTGCGCGTTTGGTGACGGGCAAGACCATGCGCGCCATCCAACTCACCGCCGTCAACCAACTCGAAGTCCGTGAAGTCGCCGACCCCGTGCCCGCCGCCGGGGAGGTGGTGGTGCGCATCGCGGCCGCCGCGCTCAATCACCGCGACGTGTGGATAAAGCTCGGGCAATACGCGGGGCTGAAATTCCCGTCCATCCCCGGCTCGGACGGCGTGGGCGAGGTGATCGCGGCGGGCGCGGGCGTGGACACGGCGGCGTGGCTGGGCAAACGCGTGATCATCAACCCCTCCTTTGGCTGGGGGCGGAGCGAGGCGGCGCAGGGCGAGGATTTTACCATCCTGGGTCTGCCGCGCGACGGCACCCTGGCGGAGCGTATCGCGGTGCCGGCGGCGCAGCTCGCGCTCGCGCCGGAGCATCTCTCGATCAAGGAGGCGGCGGCCCTGCCGCTGGCGGGGCTGACGGCGTGGCGGGCGCTGATGGTGCGCGCCGGGCTGCGCGCGGGTGAACGCGTGCTCATCAGCGGGGTGGGGGGCGGCGCGGCGGTGTTCGCCTTGCAATTCGCGGTGGCGGCCGGCGCGGAGGTGTGGGTGACGTCGAGCCGCGCGGAAAAGATCGCGCGCGCGGTGACGCTCGGAGCGCGCGGCGGCTTCGATTACGCCCGGCCGGACTGGGTGGAGGAGGCACGGACGCGGGCCGGACTTTTTGACGTGATCATCGACAGCGCGGGCGGGGCGGGTTTCGAGACTTTGGTGGACGTGGCGGCGCCGGGCGGGCGACTGGCGTTCTTCGGCGCGACGCGGGGCAACCCGGCCAATCTGCCGATGCGGAAGATTTTTTGGCGTCAACTCACGCTGCTGGGCACGACGATGGGCAGCCCGGCGGATTGGGGCGCGATGCTCGCCGCCGTGACGCGCCACGGCATCCGCCCGGTGGTGGGCGCGGTCTTCCCCTTCGCGGAGGCGACGCAGGCCTTTGAGCTGATGGAGCGGGGCGGCCAATTCGGGAAAATCGTGCTGAAGCCCTGAGCCGCCCCGATGGCGGCGCGGAAAACGAAACCTGCGCGTCGCGAAGGCGTCACACCGACTGAGCATCGCAAAGGTTGCCAACCGCTTCCCGGCCTGCCTCCGTAACCCTCTCCCATCCCGTGAAACCCTTCGGACTTTTTCTTTTGTGCGGCCTTGCCGCCGGCCTGCCCGGCCTGTCGGCCATGGATCTGCAAACCCTGGTGGATCGTTCGCCTTTCGCCCCGCCCGCCGGATCGGTCGCCGAGACCTCGACCGAACAGCCCGGCACCCTGGAGTTTCGCGGCATGGCGGTGGATCAACAGGGCACGTCCTACAGTGTGTTCGATGCCACGGCCAACAAGGGCTTCTGGCTACGCGAGGGCGGCGATGGCCCGCTCCGCATCAAGTCTTACAACGCCCAGGACGCGCAGCTCGAGGTCGAGCAGAACGGTCGCCCGGTGAAACTACAGATGAAGCGCGCGACCATCCAGGCCGGCGCGGCCATCGCACTGCCGCAGCAACCCCAGCCGGGGACTCAGGCCGGCGGCGGGCAGGTGCGTCGTTCGGGCGATCCGGCCTCGGATACGCGGCGTCTGGAGGCGGTGGCCTCCGAGGTGCGCCGCCGCCGGGCCTTGCGCAATGCCGCCGCCAATCAAGCCGTGATTCCGCCGCCCGCGCCGGTTCCCTCCACCCCGTAAACTAGCGCCAGTCCACCTGGCCCCGTCGTTTCACCCCACATTTTACTTCACCATGTTCACCTCCGCTCGTTGCCCTCGTCCGCTGGCCAGAAGCCGTGGCGGCTTCACGCTTTTGGAAATTCTCGTCGTGCTCGCCATCATCGGAATGTTGGTGGGCGTCTTGGTCAAAAACATCGGCGGCTCCTTTGAGTCGGGCCAGGAGTCGGTGGCAAAAATCTTTGTCAGCACGTCGGTGAAGACCTCGCTCATCCGCTACCGCCTGCACATGGGCGACCTTCCCTCGACGGCGGAAGGCTTGGAAGCCCTGGTCTCGGCGCCCTCCGGCAAAGGGGATAAATGGCGGGGTCCCTACATCGACGGGGGCAAATTGCCTGTGGACCCTTGGAACCAAGCTTACGTTTATCGGTTTCCCGGCACCCGTAATAAAAACGATTTCGATATCTTCTCGAAGGGCGCGGACAAGACCGAGGGCACGGCGGACGACATCGGCAATTGGGAGTGAGTTTTTCTCCCGTGGAAAACGCTCGGCAAGTTTTACCGGGCAT